>CALCCV010000447.1 GCA_937900305.1 uncultured Pseudobdellovibrionaceae bacterium
CCGATCTGCTCAGACGATTTCCCGCTAAATTCGAAGTGGACGACATCAGATCGAACAAATTCAACAAGTAAACCCGAACCATCTTTGACAAAATGAAATCGATTTCCAGCGGAGGCAACTTTGACCGTCGCCTCACCAGCTAATACGCTGGCCGCAAATCCAAAGCTCAGACTTAAAATCAAAAAAGTCAGCTTAAGAACGTTTCGTTTTCTGTGAATCGCATTTCGAATTGAGACGACCATGTCACGCTCCTGGTGAAGTCTTACACTTCAATGGACATGCCATGACCTTCCTTCTCCAATTGCTCTCGCCGTTCCATCCTGAGTGCCGATTGTATCATTTGGGGACCGAGCGCAATTTTGCTCACACTTAGCAACAGACTGGGAAGACCGTTTCAATTGGTAGCGTGGGTCAAGAACGGCAACCCGAGAAAACCAGGTTTGTAGCGCAAGATCACCTGCTCAGGCGCAGCGTTGACGGACTCCGAAAAGGCCCCATTCCAACCCAAGATCACATCCACCGTCGCCGAATTTGCGAGGGGAAAGAGCGAACGGCCAACGGATTGTATTTCCACCAAAGGAACTACGTCATACGCAGCGGCCGTATTGACAACAGACCTTGTCACACTTTGAGATTCGCTGGCGTCCAAAAAACAATTTAGACCCATAAAGAGCGAAACCGAAATAGAAGCCACCAAGAGATAAAGGCGACCGCTGTGAGCCTGAAAACTATCTTGGACCGCCCGATTATTTTTTGCACCAACCACCAGATCCAAGCACAAAAGGCTCAGAAAAAATAAAACTAACAAAAGCACCAGGTCCACCACATATACCGGCCGCAACCAAAAGATCCACGGACACAACAGAGCAAAAGCCAACCAAAGCATCAACATCGTTTTTTTCATAAATCAATTCTAAGAGCACACAATGGGCAGATCAACGTACGACGAAGAAGCTGGGCCTTGGTAGTTGACCAGCTCTGTCTAGGCAAGCCATTAGCCAGACCAATGTCCCTTGAAATCCCCCCACTTCACCTGATATGACTGCCGAATGGAAAATGCGAAACCCATTCTTCTCTTAGTCCGCGATGATCGAAGACGACCCGGCCAGTGGAGTTACCAAAAACTCACTCGGCTTGAAAAATTCAAATTGATGAGTCTACGATCGGGAACTTTTTTAGGGCTTTCGATATTTTTTATTTTAGTTCCTATATTGCACTTCATCTTGGTTCCTGGAGCTCTCATCTTGGCCATTTATTTTGGCGTCAAGGCCTTACAGTATCAAAATCGATTGCTCGAACTCACTGGCCAATGCCCTTCGTGTGAAAAACCAACTCACGAGGCAGATATTCTTTTTGGAGAGCAGCTGGAATTCAAATGTCCAAACTGCTCCTGTCACCTCAAGGTATTGCCACAATGACTTTGTCGCCAGAAAATATCTCCGCGCTGGAAACAACTGGTTGTTGTGTTTTTCAGTTTCCGCAAGACTCTAAACTGTACCTGACGGCCCATTCTTACCTCGATCACCTTGTCGACACGGACGGATTTCAAACCGCCAAAATCGGCCGAGCCGAAACCGAACAGACCAATTTGGAAATTCGGAATGACGAGCTTTATTGGCTCGATGCAAATCGTGAAAACGATCACAACCTTTGGCAGGAATTGGCGACCCTGGGATCGCAATTGAAAAAAGAATTTCGGGTTGCCCTCTCCGCTCAAGAATTTTTCTTCGCAAGATATTCCGTTGGGGGACGATATCATCGCCATCTTGATCAACACGCCTCTTCAGCCGCGAGGCTTTTTACGTTGCTCATTTATTTCAATGAAAATCGAAGCACTTCAGACGGAGGTCTGTTGAAGCTAACTAATTTGCAATCTCAGAATATGGAAGTTCTACCGACAGCCAGGGTCGGAGTGCTATTTCGTTCGGACTTAATTGAACACGAAGTCACCGAAAACCATTCACCAAGGTTGAGCTTGTGTGGTTGGTATCGGCAGTTCTAAATCTACCAGATCAGATTTTTCAGTTTTAGAATTTCTTGCCGACGAAAAAATTTCTGCGCGTTAAAAAGAAAACACGCTTCTCTACGTCCACGTCCTCGAGGTCTCGCATTGATCTCACCTCTCGAGAATCGATGTCTCCGACGAAAGCAGCCCCGTCAGTCCCGCGAACATCGGCTCGCCACTCATAGGGAATTGCGGTCGTACTGTCACTCCAAAGTCCTCGGCCGGCTTCTTTGGCCTCGTGAACAATTTTGCCATATTTCAAACAGCGATCCATTTCGGGATACACGCAATAGTTGACGGCAAGACCCCTTCTCAGCAGTTCCGCGTTAAGGTCTTGAGGACCTTTTTTAACATATGCCAAAATTCGACCATAAAAATCGCATTTGTCTCGACCAAATTGCAAGGTGACCGTTTCTTTGGGTTTCAAAACTTTTTTTAAGTACGTTTTAGCTTCTGTGGCCCATTCTCCCTGCGAATGTCCTTCGTAAAAGGACTCGGGAGTGTCTACCGACAGCATCCTCACGCCAAAAGATTTCCCATTGATTTGCACGTCGAAAGTATCGCCATCTCGGGTCCGCGAAATCTGTACATTCTTTTCCTGAAAACCCGACAGTGCCTGCTCGCACAACTCCCTTTTACCAAGATCGTCAGACAATTTATTCATGATCGAAAATCGTGCTTGTGCAACGGGGACATTAAAAAGAAATGCACTCATCAACGTCCATCGGCAAACTCTCACCGAATGAGTCCGCACGTAACTTTTCAACGCAGATTTTATTAATTTTTCTTTCAAATTTTCCTCCCCGAAAGTGAACACTCGCTAAAGAAGTCCAACATTCGTGCCGACAAAAATGAGCGAACCTAAAAAAAGATTAGAGCAGGCAGATTGAGGACTTAGAGTTTGGCGAAAAGATCAGTGAAAATAATTCCTGTCAAAATCATAGACAGATTTTGTCACCGCTAAACTCAATTTTGCACCGGGCTGCCATTGGCATCGATTCAACCCGTTTCACGCCGATTTCACACGGGCCTCCCCACTCCTCAGTTTGCTTGCATTTGAACAACGGACCTGGCACGACTAGGTGATGGAAAAACCAACTGAATCTTCAAGCGTGCGCCTCACTCACACCGTCAAAAAGGGCGGCTGCGCGGCGAAACTGAGTGTGAGCGATCTCCGCGAGCTGCTAGCGCCACTGGCTAAGTCCTCCGTGAAATTTCCAGATGTGATTGTCGATGGCTCGACGTTTGACGATGCCGCTGTTTTGCGTTGGTCAAAGGATCAAGCCCTGGTTCAAACTTTGGATTTTTTCACGCCCATTGTCGACAGTCCTTTTGTCTTTGGTCAGATTGCATCGGCAAATGCTCTCAGTGACGTCTATGCCATGGGAGGTGAACCGGTTTCGGCGATGGCCATATTGTCTTTTCCACTCACTTCATTGCCCCTTTCGGTCGGGCAAGAGGTCATGAGAGGTTGCCTGCAAATTTTAGCTGACGCCGAAACCCCTTTGGTTGGGGGACACACTATCGACGACGACACTTTGAAGTTTGGTCTTTCGGTCTCGGGCCGCGTGCACGAAAACCGCATTCTAACGAATCAAAAAGCTCGCCCTGGTCAAACCCTCGTTCTGACGAAACCGCTGGGGACCGGCACCGCGTGCGCGGCTCTGAAACAAGGAGAAGTTTCTGAAGAAGGCATTGCCGAAGAGATTCGTTCCATGTGCACTCTCAATAAATTTTTAGATCTTTTGGGAGAGTTCGAGTCGTCGATCTCGGCCGCAACCGATGTCACTGGTTTCGGCTTATTGGGTCACGCCCTCAATTTGGCTCGAGAGAGTGCTGTGACATTGCAGATTCACAGCGCGAATGTTCCTAGATTCGCTGATTCCTTAAAATTTCTAGATCGTGGGATTTTAACCAAAGCTCATCGCACCAACTGGGAAGCCACCCGCGATCACGTTGACTTAAATGGCGTCGAAGGCCCACTCCAAAAACTGCTCGTTGACCCACAAACCAGCGGGGGATTGCTTTTAGCCGTGGATTCTGAAAAGGTCGACGAAGTGATTTTCCGATTGCAAAAGCGTTTCGCGAAGGTTTCAAAAATTGGACTCGTCGTCCCCCGAGCTCACCACTATTTACAAATTCAATGACTGCAAAATTAACGAATGCAATTCAATGATTGACCACAACGCCGATCAGGAAATAGGTCCAAATCCTGAGGATCAGGAAATGATCCAGATCTTGCGATCTCATTTTCACTATCTTGACGTTCGCGCTCCCATCGAGTTTGCGACCGGTCATATTCCTGGAGCTATCAACAGTCCCATCCTCCAAGATGAAGAGCGCAGAATCATCGGGACCGAATTCAAACTCAATGGTCGAGAGTCAGCCATTCGCACTGGTGAATTTTTGGTTTCAGGCGCAAACAAGAGTCAAAAAATCGAAGCTTGGCGGCAACAGATTCAAAAATATCCAGAACTGGTTTTGTACTGCTATCGCGGCGGCCTGAGATCCAAATTTGCGTGTGAGTGGATCACCGATCTGGGCATTCGTGTCCACAGACTGGAAGGTGGTTATAAGCGGGCACGCAACGCCTTGTTGCAAACGCTTTCACTGAATGCCGAAAAATTTCAGATGATCCCCCTGACGGGAAAAACCGGAACGGGCAAAACTGATTTACTCACGGAGCTCGCAGAGCGACACCTCACGCTAGATCTTGAACGACTCGCGAATCACCGGGGGTCAGCGTTTGGCAAACTTGGCCCACAACCCGCCCAAGCCCAATTTGAAAATCTAATCGCGCTGGCACTGCTTCGGATTCCGCAGAAACACCCTGGGCTCGAAACCATTCGATTTTTAAATGGAACAAAAAAGCAGACTTTGATTGTTGAAGATGAGAGTCGAATGATCGGTGGCTGCACGTTGCCCGAAAGTGTTTTCGCCAATTTTCGAAGCCAACCTGTTTTGCTGTTGGAGGAACCAATGGATTTTCGAGTTCAAGTGATCCTCGAGTCATATGTGGTATCGAAATACAAGACCCTCGATAACCCGGACTTGGTTTTACAAAGCCTCGAAGAATCCTTGAAATCAATCGTTAAAAAATTGGGATTTCAGCGTTTTACTGAGTTGTCTGAGCGCATGAAAGCCGCCCACGGCGAGAGCTTGAAGGGCGAGTACAACGGGCATCGCAACTGGATTGAAGTTCTCCTGCGAGAGTACTACGATCCCCTCTATCAGAAAAGTTTTACCAAGCGCAATCCAAGAGTTTTGGTCGCGGGCAACAGGACTGAGTTAAAGGAATGGATTCACTCCCATGCTCCTATTTAATGCTGTTCATTTTCGTTCACGGCAAAAGATAATTTGAAGATTTGTTATTAAAATTGCAGACTGAAAAGGAGACATTGTCTCAGTCAGGAACTCAACAGTCGACAAGAAATCAGTCAATATGAATAGACGGCCACGGCAACAGAATCTCAAGTTGAGACTGCTTGCCAAAATGAAGTCAAAGTTATCATGATTAGATCTGGGGAGCGAATCATAAGGAACACCATGAAACTGGTCGGGGTATCAAATCAGCGGGGTTATTCATTGGTGATGATGATTACCATCACTGGAATTGCATTTGCTCTAATGATTGGAGCTATGATCGCTCAGAATAATTTTTCGATGAACTCCTTCAAAACCAAACAGCGAGAAGAAACAGATTTTCAAAATTTTGTTGGCGAAATATCGATTGTCTTGGGCAATAAAAAAAGTTGCAGCGCCCAACCTAATTTTGTTGGTCGGACTCTCCCTCGCACAGGCGCCCCGGTGCCACCGATTGCCATAAATCGAATTGCCTACGCCGGTGAAATCATGACAGCGAACAACCTCGCTGACCTCCGGAATCCCAGAGCGCCAACACGATTTGGCCGAATCACTTTAACAAGTCTGAACTTGGTTTGGATTCGTCCCGTGCCTGGAACAACCGATCGACACCTGGCAGAATTGGCAATTCAAGGCTCCGGACCAGCAACCTTTGGCTCCCGTTCCTTTCACTTCGTGATTCCTGTCTATGTGCAACTTTCACCGAGCGGAGCGATCGTCGCGTGCAAATCCACTGTGTACACCGACCCGACGACTTTATTACATGATCAAATGTGCCCCAAGGGCATAAAGAGGACATATGATTTTGTGGACGAACTCTGCATCTAAAGATAAAAAGCGCGGGCTCAATGAGGCCGGCTTTAGTTTGGTAGAGGCGGTAGTCACTACCGGCATCATTGCGATCATCATGGGCTCGTTCTATGTGTTCACCTCTAACATGTATGAGTCGAAATCCAATCTCTCTGCGCGACAAGAATTTGACTATATGATCGACCAAGTGATCTTAGCTTTGCGAAGCGATGTTTCCTGTCGATTGAATTTTGCAAACTTGGAAATGAAAGACGGCGCCACCATCAAAGATCTCACGATTTCAAATTTCGATGCAGCCGCAAAACCTGTCTTGCCTCCCCTTGCAAAAAAAGGGCTCAGAGGAAAACTCATTGAAATCACGGATGTCGAACTCAAGGCCGATCACCAAGTCGGAACCAACCGGTGGATGGCGATTTTAAATATCAGGGGCGTGCGAACTGACACGACCGACAATCCCAACGCTCCAAAGATGTCCTTGAATCTGGATCAAAAAATTCCCATCCTCGCGTCGTCAGATGACCTCTCGAAGGTCATTGCCTGCAGTGGCAACCTCAAAGGCCAAGCCGGCTTGCCCGATCGAGTCTGCGCTCTCCAAAATGATGGCGTTTATTTTTGGGATAATGTGACAAAATCTTGCAAAAGTCGCTTCGCTCAAAAGTGTTTTCCCGGAACGCGCACAAGAGCCACATGCGGCGAAGGCTCCATCGCTCTCGTGGGTGGTGGCAAATACATTTGCTCTTCAGACGTAAAAGACACCAACACCACCCAATTCACACGCATCTACGATGATGGCAAAGAACGAGTGTCTCGATTGCCCAGACCATATCAATGTGTGACCACCCCGGATCCATTAACAGTGGAATGCACCTACGCTACGGACATCGATTCAACGGCCGCCAAATGTTCAGCCTGCTGCGAAGTCGACCTCCTTCTAAATCTCTCAGCCGAAGACCTCAAGGATGCCCAGGAAGTCGACCCATAGGGACGCCAGATGTTAACCCCGTAGGGGCGCCAGAAACAGACCCGTTGCCAGTGAGAAAGAAGGTTCCAGTGAAAAAGATGAACGCCCAAGGATTTACACTCTTAGAAACGATGATCGGAGCCTCCGTGGCGATGATAGTCAGCTTAGGCATCGGCGCTTATCTTCACATTGCCAAAAAGTCCCAAGGAGATCTTCGCGCTATGCAAGACTTCAATGACTTAGTTCAACAAGTTTCGGTGGCAATGGACGACACCAAGATTTGCACCGAAAATTTCAGCCCTTACACCATCACGCCCAACGCCAACCCACAACGAGCCCCAACCACATCCATCAACGTCGACTTCTTAAAAGTTTTCAATGTGGATACGGGAGGTCAAGTCGCAAGCATTGCTGAACGAGGCCAAGCGAGCGGTCAAACTTTGACGATTCGACCCTTAAATTTAACCATCAAACAACCTCTCGGAAACAATCGGTATCTCGCCAACCTGGCCATCACTGCCGTCAAATTCAAAGATCCCACCAAAGACAAAATGGCAGCGGATCCGAACGATGTCCTTTTGACTCAAAATCTTTCGATATTTTTAGCGACCGACAAAAATACCAACCGAATCCAATACTGTTACGCAGCCAACGGACCGCCTCCAGAATTGATGTCGGACATTTGCAAGGTGTCCAGCGATGGACTTCTTTATTACAACGTCAAAAACAAAGAGTGCGAGTATCGCTATAAAAAAGAAATGTACAGTGGCACCCGCAGCCGGGCATCCTGTCCTCCAGACACCGATGGAATTTGGACGGGGAAAGGTTTTTGCCGATCTGATGCCTCCGAATACGCTCCGATGCCGATCACCCGAAAGTATGAAAACGCTTTGGAGCTCCCAGCTTTGCCGCCCAAAGTGTTCATATGTGAAATCGCGACACCTTCTACCACAGCGGTGTCTTGCATCTATGCCTCAGACTACACAAAACCAGCGACGTGCCAGGTCGCTTGCAAAATCGATCTGATGCCAGAACTCATCGCCGACGGAGATGCACCTTCTCAATAATCTGTTAAAACTGGCGGACTTGTTTGCACCTGCTATTTTGCCTTTGTGGATTTCAACGATATTCATTTTTCATAGCTGACCTCAACGAATCTCAAATGCCGGCTCGTTTCGATGCCGCCACTATTTTTAAATTTGCCGAATGGCCCTCCACCAGGCCCCTTTACCCTCTGGCCAAGTAGTTGATGTCGCGGTTCCATCGATAAATTTTTCAACGTCGCCCGTCTTGGGATGAAGAGCTTGCAACGGGCAGTGAAAACCCGCATCTTGATCCTCATTCGAAAAAACGAGGTGAAATGTGCAGCAACCGATCGAATCGCAATCCTCATCTGGATCAACTCTCAAACCTCTCGTCGAGGTTGGCGAATTTGCCTCTTTGAAAGTCGTTAGTGTTGAAGAGGTTGGAAATTTTTTAGATTGGGGCCTGCCTAAAAATCTGCTTCTACCCTTTGGCGAGCAAACGCGCTCACTTCGCCCTGGAGATCGAGTTTTAGTTCATGTCTATCGCGACCAAGCGGATCGTCCCGTAGCTTCGATGCGCCTTGATCGACACCTCGACAAATCTCCCGCGAGTTATGAAGAAGGCCAAAAAGTCGACCTGATCATCGGCGGCGAAACCGACCTTGGTTACAAAGCCATCATCAATCACAAACATTGGGGACTGCTGTACAGCGATGAAGTTTTTCAATTGCTCCACACCGGACAGAAAATTGTTGGTTACATTCGCAAACTTCGGCCAGACGGAAAAATTGATTTGATTTTGCAACCGGCTGGCCACCAAGCCACTGGCGAAATCGGAACACGCATCTTAGAACTTTTGCAGCAAAAAGGCGGCTTCCTGCCCATCAACGACAAAACACCGGCCGAAGAGATTTACGAGCGCTTCGGCGTCAGCAAAAAAAAATATAAAATAGCCTTAGGCGGCCTCTACAAGCAGCGCCTCCTCAAAGTTGACCATGATGGGATACGCCTGGTTTCAAAATGAAATACATTCTCTACGAAAACGGTCGGCGTCTGGGTGAAGTGAGTGAGTGGTTATTCAGTCAAAAGCCCCCTGAATACAAAACAGTTTTAGGAAAAACTTTTTTGTCCGTGCCGGGCAACGATCAGTGCACGTTCATTTCACCTAAACCGGTCAATCGAAAACGGTCTTACTTCATCGTTGTTGAAAATGAAAATCCTCCGCAAACAAAACCACTAAATAAAAATCAAACCTCTCGCGAGATTCAAATTCAAATTCTCAAAGTCGTGGGCGGAACTTCCGTCATCGCAAAAATTCTCGGTTCATGATTTTTG
>CALCCV010000448.1 GCA_937900305.1 uncultured Pseudobdellovibrionaceae bacterium
AATTAGAAGGATTTGCTTTTTATTTATTGAGTTCTGTTGTGGCACTGGACTTGGTTCCATTAATGAACTAAAACTTCCTTATCTCGGTTCAAATTTCATTTCATTGGACAAAAAGACGTTGCTTCTCGATGATAGGGAATGGAAGCACTGAAAGCCGTCACTGCCAAACAATTGGTTAAATTTTTTCCCGGAACTCAGCAACCCGCCGTGCAAGCGATGGATCACGAATGTCGGTTTGAACATGCTCCTGGGATTTAACACCTATCCAATTTTCGATCGATTTCGGGAATGGAACTGGGTGCTGTACTTTCTTCCCGTCACTGTGTTGGGAGTGATTCCCGTTCACAGTCTGTTGCATCCGTCATGGCAGTATCTGTGGTGTGAAGTTTTGGGAATTGCTTTTTTGCTCGCGATTTCGCAAGTTCTTTTTCGCTGGGGCTTGCGCAGTTACCAGAGCACTCCAATTTTAGCGCTGAAGAGGCAATAGAAAAACCGAAGGTCGTACCAGCTGCGGACCTTCGCAATTTGCTGGCGGGCGGGTTGACATTGATTCTGCTTTGACTCAGAAGGGGGCCACGGGAGGCACCTCTTATGATCCAGTCCAATATTTCGAGAGTCGCGATTTTACAAAGGGCTGTTGCACGGCTGTGTTTGTATTGTTTGGTGGGCAGTTTGTGTCTGTCGATTCTTGCCTGTCGATCTCCGCTTGCGCCAATGTCGGCGGGGTTGACGAATTTGGATTCTCTCGTAGCGGCACCGGGACAAAGTTTTTGGGTGATGAGTTACAATGTGGAAAATCTCTTCGATCTTGAAGATGATGTGGGAAAAGACGATCATGCCTTTTTACCCATCGGAAAAAAACAATCACCGGAACACAAGGACTTTTGTGCGAAAATTCCCCAGAGGAAGTGGCGCGAAGAATGTCTTTATCAGGATTGGAATCAGGAAAACTTAAATTTCAAACTCGAACAAATTGGTCGGGTTCTGAAGGCGGTGAATGGTGGTCAGGGACCAGATGTGGTTTTGTTGGTTGAAATTGAAAATCTGAAAGTTTTAGAACTCCTCCGCAAAGGTCCTCTGAAAGACCTGGGCTATCAGACCGCAGTGCTGATCGAAGGGGATGATGAGCGGGGAATTGATACGGCTTTGCTGTCTAAGTTTCCCGTTATTGGTTCGAAGCTCCATAAAATTCCATTTGATGTAGAGAAAGTTTCGAAGGCGGCAGCGGACACCCGGGGACTGTTGCAAACGGATTTGAAACTCCCCGATGGCAGCGTGATGACATTTATTTCAGTTCATTTGCCCAATCCAGCGCATCCGGCAGTCCTGCGCCAACAGGCCCTGGCTTATTTAAAGTCGGTGGTTGAAAGGTTGCCTAAAGATCGCTCAACTGTGGTGGGTGGGGATTTCAATGTTTCCGGCGAGGAGGATGCTCGCGACTCTGTCTACAAGAACCTGAGTCCAGATTTTTTGGTTTCTCAATTGGTGGCAGACACCATTTATCCAGGCACCAATTACTTTCCACCTAAGCGGGAATGGTCTTATTTGGACGCACTGCTGTTCACAAAAAATTTGGCGAGGGATGCCGATCGATCGATAGCGAGCAAATGGCAACTCGAGCCAGCCACGATTCAAACTCTGCGGGTCGGAAGTTTTCAGGTCGATAGTGAGGGGCGACCGGTTCGGATGGTCGTTGGAAAAGATCCCCGGGGGGTTTCTGATCACCTTCCTTTGATAGCTCGCTTGCGAAAACGTTGACCGACGGAAGTGATGCGCAGAAGGTTCCGCGAAAATGATTGACCGAAGTGTGATTATTGATGACCCTAATGCAGAGACGCCCTAGACCTCTGCATTTTGGGAAGGACATCGTGAAAAAAACCTTGATTCGAAGAGGCCCTGCATTTCCATTTTTTTTGGAAGCCCTGTCGGCCGTCGAAACGAGTGTGAAACCCATGTTTGGTTGTCATGCGATCTACGTCGGAGCAAAAATCGTCGCTATTTTGCGCGATCGTGAAGACTTCTTGGTGGACAATGGAATTTGGGTGGCATTAGAGGACGTCAACAAGGCAGCCATCAAAGCCCTCTTCCCAGAACTCAGGGATTTGAATCTGTTTGGTGGTGGACCAACACTTTGGCAAAATCTACCGAAAACAAGTTTGCAATTTGAAGCTGAGGCGCTTCGCCTCGCCGAAATGATCAGCCACAAAGATCCACGCATTGGAAAAATGCCCGTGCGTAAGGGACGTTTGGTGAAGCGCAAGGCCGTACCCAGTTTGGTGCCCGAAGAGGCCGATGGAAAATTGGAATCAGCCGATGATGAAGTTCCAGTCAGAATGGGTAGTAGCAGCTCTGCAAAAAAATCAGCATCCACATCGACCCCGTCTTCTGGCAGCCAATCAAAGAAAGCTGCGAAGAGCTCCGTGAAAGCGAACTCTCCGAAGACCGGGATCGGGAGCGTAAAAACCAGCTCAAAAGCCACGGCTGGATCTGCCAAAAAAGTGGTTCGCAAACGCTCTACCTAGGGGCCGTCAATCGTGTCGTCGTGAGATACGGAAATTCAAGACTCACGGTCCTTCTCGCCGCGGAAAAGTATTTGATCGCCAATCCTAATTTGGCAGGCTCTTCAAAATATAGTGCCGCCATCGCTTTTCTCCGGTTTTTGAAAGCTGTCCCTTGTTCACCAGTTCCACCAGCACCCTTTGAGTTCTTTCTGTCGAAAGCCCTGTCTCTTTGACGATGGTGGCGAGGCTCGCACCTTCTGGGTGACCTTCTAAATTCTCAATGATCATTAACGTGCGGGCTAGATCTGGTGATACCCTTTGGGTAACTGTCAGGTCTTCAACGATGTAAGCGGAGTTGATATGGTACGAGCCCTCCTCGGCGACAATGAGGTCGCGACCCTGAACGCACTTGTTGAGGGCCGAGACAAGTTTGTAGACCTTGGGATCATGAAGCACTCGATCGTAATGATTGAATTCAAAGACTTCTTGCAAGAGCAACTCTTTTGAGAAATCTGACCTCTCGGATCTGAGAAATAACAAAAGACGCATCATTAAGGGCTTCGCGGAGAGATCAACAATTTCGCCAAAATTTTCGCACAGAGTTCCCCGCTCCGGATCGATAGTGACTTTAATTTTAGAAATCCTCATATCTCTGCCCAGACCTCCTTTGCGACTGTAGGCCATCAAATCGGAAGCTCTTCGGATGTGAGCCGGAATCTTTGAAAGCTGGGCCAGACGTTGGTATTCGAGGATGTAGTCGCCAGAAATCGTCTTGGCATGATCGATCTCCAGAGCCATTAAATTCAATTTTTGGATTGGATCATCACAGGTGTCTATCAATCGCTTGGCTTTGCCGATCTCTCCTTTTGCAATCAAATAGTGAGCGAAATGAAAAGGCAGGTCGAAGCGGTTTTTTCCGATTTTGAGTTGACGAATCGAAACCCAGGCTTCCAATAGCAAGCGGCGGGCTTTTTTCCAATCGTGCATGTAACAACATAGATAGGACTCAAGAATTTTATTTTCGATTTTCTGAAACTCGTTGGGGCGACGGCCAGAAATAAATCTGAATAAAGATAGGGCTTCAGAAAAATCCCCTTGAAAGATGTAGCAATAAAACAATTCGCGATAGGCTTTATTCAGAATGTATTGGCTCCCCCTGAGCTTGCCCAATTCGATTCCCGTTTTCAGATAGTGAATCGCAGACTTGTATCCCTGAAAATCGCGTGCAAGGAGGCCTAGGTTGACATAAGTCAGCGCCAAGCCGTAAGAGCCAGAGTGGCCGGCATTTTTATAATGCTTGAGGGACTTAGTCCAGTGCGCCTGAGCACTCAGCAAATCGCCCTTCAAGAAAGTTAAAGTGGCGTGGCGCCCTTCTGCCAGGGCTAAGAGACCTTCGTCTCCTGACGACTCGGCCATGTTTGCAAACTGACATAGCATCTTCGAAGTCTCAACGTCATGGAAATGCCCTTGAGCAATTCGCAAGCTCCCGGCATGATAAAGGGCTTTGGCTTTTAGAAAAAACTCAACACGGGGAAGCTCCAGAAGTCTTTGAAGCTTTGCCGATGAGTCGGTAAGTAACCCATCATTGAAATACACTTTGGCTGAAACGTACAGTGCGAATGGCAGGGACGATTTGTGAACCTGCGCCTTCAATTCTTCACCTAACACTCCACGTTCGCTAAGAATCAGTGCTTGATAGCAGAGTGATGAAAAACAAGACTCGGAGTCTTCATTCAGAAGATCTAGAATCTCTCCCGCGGCATCTAACTTCTCGAGTTTTTCCAAATTGTTGGTCATGAATCCTTAGCCATCTCCAGGCATGCCTCGGCCGCCGATAGGGCGACACCCATCCCGACCTTCGGCCACGAACTTTAACCCTCGAGGAATCGAGTTTCTCAGTTTTGTCTTAAGACTCTGGAGCTTGGGTTCGGCCAGGTCTAACCGCAAGGCATGAACCGTGTTTTGTGGTGTAATGCAAAGGCTGACACCGACCGCTTGACCGGTGAGCCAGTCATAAACCAAACCGCCGCTCGAGCCCAAGCTTTCGCCACCGATGGGAAGAATCAAAAGGTGATCGTCCCCGCCATCAATCTGACTGTACACGTCTTTGCGAGTGTTTGGTCGGCCGATGTTGCCGGTAGATTTAGGATAAGCGAGTGACACAAACTCACCGCCTTCAGGCTCAGAGGCGATGTCTGTTGGAGAGCCAATCTCAAGCGGGACTGAGTCTTCTAAGCTGCCGGCAAGTTCCAAGAGACTGAGATCGTTGTAATAACCAATCGTTCCGTCTTTCTTGGTCGCGTGTGCGACTCTAGACACTTGCCGAGGCTTCCGATCTTCAGGAACTAATACATAGATCTCTCCAATTCGAAATGGCGAAATCACATGCAGTGGAGTGACGTAGAAATCCTCAAACCGAAAGGCGGTGCCAACGACAACCCATTTTCCATTATGGACCGTCAGAACGGGGACGACATCGTTCAATCGTGAATTGATGAAGCGAGTGAGCTGCTGAGAGTCCGAGACTGGACTTTGAACCGCCGCACCCATTTGCAGAAATATGGATTCTGTTACACC
>CALCCV010000449.1 GCA_937900305.1 uncultured Pseudobdellovibrionaceae bacterium
TTTTTTGACTTCATGAACACGGTCTATCAAACCAAGTCTCAAAAAGACTTCCCCAATACCAGGTCTGGTCACTAATTCGATCAAATGATCTGGAAACTCAAGACGAAGCCTCTTAAAAAAAGGTGCGCCTAAAAGGAGATCTCCGAGAAAGGCCGTTTGAATAACGAGAATTCTGGCTCGGGTGAGTGAAATCTCTGACTGCGACTCCATTCAAGTCCTAGGTTGAAAGCTTCAAGCACTTCGGAGAGAGAGACTTGATCGTAACACATGACCTCTTTGTCGCAAGATCTTTTCCAACACGGCGCACAGCTGGCGCGGGACAACACTTTCACCCCTCGCTGAAAAAGATCAATCTCCTGCTCACACGTCGGCCCAAACCAGGCGATCACAAACTTTTTTTGGCTGATGGCCATGTGCATGCCCAAACTGTCTCCGCTAAATACAACATCGCACGCGCGCACACTCACCAAACCGTCCCTCAATCCCCCATTCATCGGCGAAATTTCAATGGGCAAATCGCGGGCGATCGCCTTGGCCAAACGTTCATCTTCGATTCCTCCACCCAACAACACCACCCGTAAATCTTGCCGAAGCAAAAGTTCACCAATCATGGCGCGAGTAAAATCGACAGAAAGTTTTTTTGCCGAAATGGCTCCGCTACAGCCCACATTGATTCCAACCAATGAACGCCCCTGGCTCCATTTTTTCTTCCGGCACTCCGCTTCGCCCTCTTCAGAGGCCCAAAGAGGCAGCGAATATTCATTTCGCAAATAAGTCCCCAGCGCCAGCGCCTCATGGATCAATTGCAATTCAGATTTACGATTGATTTTAAACTTCAATTCGTTATTCAAACCGATCTGGTATAACTCCACAGCCTCTAGATTTGCCGGGATCACAGCTCCATACCGATCAGTGCAAAAGCCAAAAATCTCTCGCGGATTCAACTCAGCGACAAGACCCGAAGCGACCTGACATTTATCCACAACATAGGCGAAATCCCACTGAGTTGAACGCAAACGCAAAAGATCTCGTTCACTAACCGTTCGCACGGCATCCAAGCCGGGAACACTCAGTAAAAGTGGAGCGGCTATCGGATCGGTCACCCAAGTCAATTTTGCAAACGGATGCTTCGTTCGCAGGGCCTGTATCAATGCTGTTGATCGAACCACTGAACCCAACGCTCCCAGATGAATGAACACCACTGACTCTCTCACTTCCTGAAAATGAGGACAGGCGCTGTCACAAGAGTCATTCAACGCGCAAGGCTTATAGCCACTGAAGTGTCGGCAATTCATAGTCACTATTCTAAATCTCAGACTGAGAAAACCCTAGACGACCTAGGTCTCAAAACAAGGCGCAGTTCCAACTAGATCCTCGACAGAAGCCGGGCTTTTAATGACCTAAGGTGAAACATCCAGCTCTTTTGGTGGCCCGATATTGAAAAACTTTTGTAAAATAAAAGCTAGTCCCCTCACACCTTCGATTTACGACTAGGGGATTCGCGCGGTTTTTGGGGAAAATAGAGGGGCGTCGCTATGCAATTATTTTCGACTCAGCATTGGACCAAAATTTCAGCGGCATTGCTGATTTTGGTTTTTATAGCCTTTCAAAATTGTGCGAAAGCTCCGCTTTCTCAAAGCAGCTCAGGCGCTCCAACCCCCGGTACACCTCTGGCCCTAGCGCAAGAAAACATGACGATCGTTCGTCAACCTCGCAACGTCAGCCTAAGCTTAAATCAATGCACATTTATTTCTTTGGACGTCACAGTGCCTGACGGTGCAACAACATCTTATGAATGGACGATCAAAGGCCAAGTGATTCGAAACAACTCTCAAACTATCAAATTCTGCGCTTACGAAACATCGCCCGGTGGAAACGACGTAATGACCTTTCGAATGGCCGCTCAAGAGAACGACACCTTTTCTCTGCGAGTCGTTGTCTCGTCAGAACTCGAAGGCGAAACTCAAACCGCCGAATCAGCCGACATCGCGATCTCTGTTCTCGCCAAACAAACTGGCACAGGCGCTGACACCAACCGATACTCAGATCCACTTTTGAATTACGCAAGCACCATGCAGGTCGCACTTCGTGAAAAACAACAGGCCGAAGGAGACGACCCAATTGTCGTCATTCCCGGCAGCAACACGGATTTTATCGGGGATGCCACAAGGGTCATTGAAGTGACAACCGGAAACTTCCAAGTGAATCTGTTTGATGCTGCCGGCAAGAGCTTCGTTTTCAAAACCACCAAACGTTTTAGAATTCGCCCGCGCCTAGCCCGTTACGCTGGAAAAACTTTGCACGATCTCATCATGGAAATCACTGCGCTCAGTTTGCCACCCTCCGGCGAGTATCGAGTGATGTTCCTGTGGCAAGCCAATGCGGCTTTCAACATTCGAATTCGAGTCAAAGGAGCCAGCGGCGCCGTCTGTGAAGGAAACAACAAGTCCTACTTCGCTACAGACGCGGGAGGTGCTTACGACGTCACCAATATCAAAATTGATGATGATGGATTTCGAGGTCTTGCCAGAGTGAAAATGAATATAATGCTAAATGCAGCTGGTCTCACCGGCGCCAACTACCTAGACATTTACGCGATCCAAACGCGATATGACCAAGTTCACGGCGCCGACGACAACGGACTCTCTGGCTGCGTCGGCAGCTCTTGGCCCGATTAAATCCTATCCGCACCTATCCGTCAGAATAAAAAACTCATCGACGTACGGCTTTGGGGTCGATGGCATCCTGCAAGCCGTCACCCAAAAAGTTAAAACTCACGACCGTCAAAAAGATGAGCAACCCGGGCAATACAGCCAACCAAACATTTTTGTACATGACCTCTTGGGCATTATTCAACATATTGCCCCAGCTCGGCGTGGGCGGCATAATTCCAAGCCCTAAAAAGCTAAGTGCCGCTTCAAACAAAATTGAATTTCCAATACCCAAAGTGATCGACACCAGCATAGGTGCAATCACGTTTGGAAACATGTGACGAACAATGATCGTTGAATCTTTCGCGCCCAAAGTTTTGGAAGCCAAAATAAATTCACGCTCACGCAAGGACAAAATACTTCCCCGCACCAATCGAGCAACCGTCATCCAACTGAACAAACACAAGATGACAACCATCTTAAAGATGCTCTCGTTGCCATTGCTGATAAATAAATCCAGAAACGGCAACTTGGTCAGATCAATCGCTGCAAACACAATCAGCACGGGAACCAGTGGGAGCGACAAGAGAGCATCGGTAATTCTCATCAGCAAACTGTCCAGCCAGCCACCATAAAATCCCGCCACACTGCCGATCATCAATCCCATCAGCGCTGAAACGAGTGCCACCATGATGCCCACGCCGATCGACACTCTGGTTCCATAAACCAAACGAATCAAGACATCACGACCAACTTCATCAGTTCCAAAAACATGATAGGTTGAAAAATCCTTAGCCAAATCTTTCATAGCCGCTTGAGATTCTCCAGAAAGCAGAGCAATTTTTGGCTTGCTCTGCGCATATTCCAAAAGCATCAATTCATAAATCGCATCCTGGTTACTGACCCCGGGAATTAAATTCTTCTCGACGATTTCCGTTTGAACTTTCGTGGCCAGCTCGGGATGGGCCTCTAGCCAAACTTCTGTCGTTGCTTCCCGAGTGTCCGTCGAAGCCTCAGACCGAGTCATCGGCAACAGGTATCTTGCCGAAACATTTTGTTTGTTTGGATTCAAGCCCGTGGCCCAAGCTATCAGATCTGCACCCATCGCCACCGCCAGAAATGCGCAGATGACAACGAGTCCAGCAACGGCCATGCGGTGCTCAAAAAATTGATTGAGCACGATCTTCCACATAGGAAGGCTGGTCTCAAGGGACTTCCTATCTTTGTCAGAAAGGGTCGCTTGAACTTCAGGGTCCGTATTTGCTTCAGGTGTCACTCGGCTTGTCTCCATCAGATTGTCGCTCTGGTTGTCACTGCTATTTTGAGTTGATCGAGCCAAGGACCTCTTATTTGTATGAGATTCGGGGGTCTGCAACTCCATATAATATATCCGCCACTAAATTCATGACCAATACCATGGTCACTGAGATGATGAATGAAATCATAGCCACATTGTAATCGTTTGAAATGATCGAATCGTACACAAGTTTTCCAACGCCCTGATAAGAAAAGACCGTCTCAGTCAACACGGCACCCGAAAACACAGTGGAAAAGCTGAGGGCCACCACCGTAATGAGAGGGATCAATGCATTTCGAAAAGCGTGTTTCCAAATCACAGTTTGATTCGACAATCCTTTTGCCCGTGCTGTCCGCACAAAATCATTTCTCATGGCTTCAGACATTGCACTTCGAGAGAATCGAACAAATTGACCGATTTGCTGCAAACTCAAACTGATAATCGGGAGAATCAGGTACTTTCCCCGATCCAATAGAAACGCTAAAAAACTAGGATCTTCTAAACCCGTGGTTTCAGTGCCACCCGCCGGAAGCCAACCTAAAACCACTGAAAAAATAATTATCAAAAGAATCCCGAGCCAAAACGAAGGCGTCGCAATCCCCCCGAAAGCCAGAAAATTGGCCGCATAATCAAACTTTGTTCCCGGCTTCAGCGCCGAAAAAATTCCCAAAGGGATCGCTATCAACAATGAAAACAGCAGGGAGGCCATGGACAACCAAAATGTATTCAACAATCGCGGGCCAAGAAGTTCTGAAACGGGCACCCGGTAGGTTCGACTGTAACCCAAATCCCCTTGAACGATCGTCGACGCCCAATTGTAATATCGTTTGTACATGGGTTGATCGAGGCCATAAAGTTCTCGCAACCGAGCCACATCCGCCGGCGTGATCTTTGGGTTGGACGTGACCAAAAGATCCACCGGATCTCCGGGCATCAAAGTCATAAGGCCAAAACAAAGGTACGACAAAATAACGACCACAGCAAAAAACTCAATCAGGCGTTTGTGGAAGCGCTGGCGATGCCCGAAGTGAAAGAGAAATTGTTGCGTGCAGGATTTACGCCGAAGAGCTCGTCTGCGGCGGAGCTGGATGCGCTGGCGCGTGCTGAGTTTGAGCGGTTAGGA
>CALCCV010000450.1 GCA_937900305.1 uncultured Pseudobdellovibrionaceae bacterium
GGACAAGTGTTGTCAGTGGCGCCATGAGGGGCGGCTTTGTGGATCTACGTTTCAGTTGGAGGTGGATCACCGGCAGTCGCTATGGGCTGGTGGAGATCATCGGATCGAGAATTTGCAGGCGCTCTGTTCGGTTCACAATCAGCTCAAGTATCGGCGCGAGGCTGGGATTCGGTATCGGTAGTGTTCGGTTTTTAAAATCCGGCCATAAAATTTTCCAGTTGAGATTTTTCTTGCGCTGACAGGGAGTGCCCTTTGGGCGGCATATATTTATTTTTTAACATAAATTGGATGGTGTACAGGTGTTGGCGTTGCAAGGGTCCGCGTGGGCGATCTCCACTTTCGGAGTGGCATTGTTGGCAGATTTTCACGAGGAGCGGTTGAGAGGCAAAAGGGTCTGTCAGAGCTAGCGGCCTTTGTCGTTCTATGGACTGCGTGAACGGAGAGTGTTCAATTATTTTGAGACGGCCATATCGTTGCATCTTTTGGTTGAGCCAATTGACTTTTAACTTAGATTGCCAACCCAGGCTTAACTCTGAAGAGTTCCAATTGGGTCTGAGATGGCGTGGGCCATTGGCGTGACAACTGTAACACGAAACTCGGTAGTCTTTTTGTGGCCAGGGATGCAAAGAATCTGGTGGAGCAGTGAGCAATGCAGTGGTTGAGTCAGCGACTAGCTGGTGATAGCTGACGGTTTTGTTTTCGCGATCAACAATGATGGCCAACTGATCCCAGGCTTGTGGTTTCGCGTGCAGACCGTTGTGGCTTTGTTTCATCCGCCAGATGTCGAAACGTCCCTGCTGTTGCCAGGCCACCTCGTTAAAAATGGCTTCGCCATGAGGTCCGACCGATTCCTCTGAAGCGAAGAGCAATGGCTCATTGAGAGTTTGAGAAATTTCTTTGGATGCAATAAATACTGAGGGAGCCATGATCAAAAGACTCACCCAAGTCAGAATTTGTTTTCGGACCTTGAGTTGACTGGTTTTAAACACGACTCCCCCAAGATTAATTTTCTGTTGAGACTGTGACGATGTTTTCGCAAGTGAGGAGAATGGGCTCTTCTTCCTTCAGTTGTAGCAATCCCTTGGTGATCGTCTGAACAGGTTGTTCGATCTCAGGCATCACCGGGCCACATCGAGGGCAGGCGACGACGTGTTTTGTTTTTAGCTCGAGGTGTACCTGTAAAACGTCGTTTTTAAAATCATATTGCGTGCCGGTGAATCCGAGGGTCAGGGGCAATTGTTTCACTTCGACATCCTCAAAAATCGAGGTTTCGTCACCCTTTGTGAGTTGAATTTTTGCGAATGAACCCAGGCGAGTGAGGGGTCCAGCTGTGACTTCAACAGTTACGGATTTTTCTGGATTCTGGCAAAGCGTTATCTTAGTCGACGCTAAAAATTGCGCTTTTACGGGGGTTGTTGGAAACCAGATCAAAGCACTGGTGATGAGTAGGGACAATAATTTGGTCATAAGTTCTCCTTATTTCTTTTGAATCTTTCAAACGATAAATCTTGAAAGACTGCAGTTGTGGCGATTCGACATGAATTTCCTTCGTTGCTTATAATTTCTTCGGCGATAAATATAAAATTAATGTTTATTGTAATTTCATTAATTAAATTAATAATTTTGATTGCCGGATGAATATGAGATTGCGATTTGCGCGAAAAAACTGACCGTTCACGCGACAACTCTGAAAAATATCCATTCCTCAGCTCCGTCAGACCTCCATTAGGACGTCGAGAGCTGGCACAAGGCTTGTAATAGCTTACTCCAGAGTCAACGTTCAAAAGGGGCTTTCGTGCAGACTTTGGATCCGCACGAAAGTGAAAGGGAGAGTTATGAAGAAGCCAGAATCTTGGATTTTAAAATTGTTCATCGCGGGGTCGATGCTGACAGCTCACCTGGCTGTGGCAAGTGACGAATTGTTTTTTGATAAAACTTCCGCTGAAGAGTCTGGACTAGAAGAAGAGTCTGTGAGTGCAGATTTCGAAGCCAGTCGTGATGACTTGCAGGAATCCCACAAACAGCTCGAGCAAGCCCGCTCCACCTATCAAACTCGTAAATCTCAAGCCGACAATAAAGTGGGTGATTTGAGAGCGCAAATGCGCGACATGCAAAAGCAACAGATGGGCAATGAACGTGAAGCCGCGCGACTCGATGCAAACGGTAAAAAGGCTTTAAGAGACGCCGCCGTCCTCGAGGCGAAAGCTCAAAAAGTAGATGCGCAGAACAAACGGTCCGAAGAAAAACTCGGTCGCGTTCGTGAAGAAACCAATCAGCGCCAAGCTCGGCGAGAGCAAGCCCTGCAAACGCATTCAGAAATGCAGAATCGCATGGCTGAGATGAACCAGCAGTTGCGCGAGCGCCAGAGCGAATTGAATGAAGCGAAGGCGGCTGAACGCAAAGCTCAAGGTCTGCAAAAATCATCAATGGCGAAGTACAATCAAGCGAAGCAGAAGTCTCAACGCATGTCTGTACAAATGGAAAAAGAGATCCGGGCTCGCTCACAGAATGCCCAGAAGTTCGACAAAATTGCCGAGCGGGCTGAAGCCGAATTGGCAAAAATTGAAGAAAAAATTGAAATGAAAAAAGAGCGCTTGGCCGATGCTCGTGATCGCGAAAGTTCTGCCCGCAAGCGCGCGATGACGGCCCAAAAAGAGCTCGGTAAAGCCAAGAAAAAATTAGCAATGCTTCGATAGGGCACTTGTCCGCTTCCAAACAAGAGCCTTTGACTCCGAAAGGGCCCGCAATGACTGCGGGCCCTTTTTTTGTTCAAAATGAAGTGAAG
>CALCCV010000451.1 GCA_937900305.1 uncultured Pseudobdellovibrionaceae bacterium
TCCAAAACTCCAGAAACGTGAATGTATTTCTTGAGAAAATTCAGATGCGCCCTTTTTTCCAAGGGAATCGACTCGCGACCAGTCTTTAAGTGACGATAAAATGCAGTGCCACCCAGGGATTCACTGTTTGTGTTGAGATAGACAATGGCATTGACGGGTCTTTGTTGTTTTTCAAGGCCAACATCCACGTGTGGAAAGGCCGTTGTGTTCGGAGGTTGTGGTTTTATCAATTGAAAGACATTGGAAATGGCCTGTGCGGAGAAATCAACATCGATCCGGAACTCCTTTTTGACCAACGCCGTGAGCCTAGCTAAGACTGGAATCAGTCCTGTTCCAAGATCCATGACGTGTCTGCAATCATAGTAGTCTTTGAAATTGCGAGTTTGCGATCGCCATTTCCAAACTGGGGCAGGGGTGGAGACAAAGAAGTCTCTCACCGCTTTAGGATTCTGATAAAAGTTGTCGACGATCACGGCTCTGTGTTGCTCTTCACCGAGGGTCACCACTTGATAGCGGGCTTCTCGGTTCACCAAAAAGACATCGGGAGTGTTAAAGTATTTGATGGCCGTGTTCATAATTCCTCTCTGAGTGCCCCTTTTGAACCAGATGTGAAAGTTGTGTGGCTCCGGTCAAAGGCCATGGATTGGTTTGGTTTCAATCAAAATTTTGGAGAATGCCTCGCTCATTGCTAAAATAACTTTCGACCAATCTTTGCGTCTGGCAATGAATTCCATAAAATCAAAATCTACCGAGTCCAAGATGTTTTCGCTCACCTGCATTCCTTGACTGAGAAGATAGAATCTCAGGGTTCGTGTTCTAAATCTGATATTCAAGCCAAGTCCTGCGCTAATAATCTGGTTCAGTTCGCGAAGCTGCTTTTTGGACAATTGATGACTCTCCCCAAAAGTTTGGATGACCTCTAAAATCACCTCAATAGAAACTTTTTCGTAGAGATAATTGGAGTAGAGATAAGAAAACAATAAAATAAGAAACAGATTTCGACCTCCCAATTGCTTCAAATACTTCATCTTTAGCTTTCTGAGGGATTGAGAGTCGCGGATGTAGCAGTTCAGATTCAAAAAAGTTCGATGGTGCGCATCGATTGCAAAGGCAGTGGCCATAGATTCAGAGGCATTTGCGAAGCTTTCGCAGAGCATGGCCTTCAAAATTCGCTGATCTTTAGAACCACATCGCAAGTCTCGGACAAAAAAATCGGCTACGCCGTGAGCGGATTCATGCATTTGAAAGTTTTCAAGTTCCGCAGGGATGTCTTGGAGGTTGCATTGGTCCCTTAGTTTTTTGTTCAGGCCCTCCAAAACGGGTCGGTTCCGCTTTGTGGGAATTTGCTTGGTGCGCAGAATTCGGTCCAACTGAAGCAGTCCTGAGATTTGGTATTCTGGCCATGCTTGCACGTAGCGAAATCCGCACTTGAGGCTCATTTTTCTCAGCAACGCATAAACTGGGTTGTGGCGAATCAAGAATGCGTCGCCGAGAACATCTGACAAACAGCCGTTCGCAAAGCAAGCTCGGTCCACATCCAATAGTTCAGAAATATACATGAAGTTCTTGTCCTTAAAACTTTGACCTAAACCGTCCTATGGATCAGTCTGATGGGTTGGGATTGATTCTGTCAATATCGGACTTGTGATGTAAAAACACCTTATATCACTGCTTGATGAAGATCTCATCTGGGGTGACTCCATAATGAATAATGAGAAAGCTCAGGGCTTTTTAGAACAGGACTTTTGGCGAATTTTCCCAAGAAAATCTCGACGCAAGCAAAGAGTCGTGCTGCGATGACCTAACAGGTTTGTGAATCCTCGAGGGTTAAGCGCCTCGAGCATAAGGAGGAAGATGAAAAAAGCAGGAGCAAAGACCACCAAAAAAGCCACCGCCAGTGGTGCTAAGGTGAAGAAACTCAGCGCAACTAAACTCAAGAAATTGGTTGGCGGAGGGTACCGTGATCGTCCCGACGAGGGCCCACTAGGGTTCCGCGATAGAGGCGGTCCTATTGGGCTTCCAAAATTCAAGCCAGACGGACCGTTTGGAATGGGATCGGGTAGCAATCGCTCACGTGCCGGCCGAGGACAAACTAAGTAAACTATTTCCATTAATTTAATAGTGCAGAGTCAAAGTGCTAAAGGCTGCTCATTGCACCGCTGCTCTTTGACCTGCCGTTTGTGCGAGTTCTTCCACTAATAGAATCTGTCTCATTCGCGGTCGAATCATAAGAATTGAAAACAGCGGTGAGAACTCCTTTAGACAAAAACCGGCCTCGAGATCAGGTCGATCGCTATCTAGGAGACGGCCCAACATTGCATGAAATTGATGAAGTTTGGGTTGGTTGGGAAGCGAAAGTTGTGAGGACTGATGGGGCCCTTGGGCCGACTCGAATTTCAGGTTCTTTTCAGCGGCTCGCGTGAGAATTTCAAGATCTTTCAACAAAGCCTCTGAGGATTTCAGACTGTCTGCTGCCTTCAATTTTGAAACGACAGCTCTTTTCAGCGAATCCAACTCTTTCTTATCTAGGTTGCGATTGATCAGTTTCACAATCGCGGGCGTTTGCAATTCCTTGTTCTGCAATAGCTTGTCGACAGTCCTTATGTAAAAAGAGTCGGCTTTCTTTCGCAAGATGGTCGCACGGTGGGAGGTTGAGTCTTGACACAACTTTTCTAGGGCCGTTTCTAAGTCCGCCAGATAGGTGATTAGATCCTTCAAGACCGGCGGCTCAGCTTGCTTTCGCGAGCCAGAATAGAACGCAATCAGACTCTTTTTCAGAATCAGAGAATAAAGTGCCCTTGTCTGCAGGCCTCTTCTCTCGCGCAGCCGCTCCAATTCCGACGTGTAGCGATCGCGAAGGGCGTCGATCACGTCGCCGGTGGCCTTGGGATTCGGAACGTGGCATTCCTCCTCCAGCGAG
>CALCCV010000452.1 GCA_937900305.1 uncultured Pseudobdellovibrionaceae bacterium
GGATTCGCTTCGCCGGGCGCCGAGGCAGCGTCCGGAGCAAAAGGCCCTTCGCTCGAGCAGCAAAAGGCGTGCGACCAACTCTGGAGCCGAAATTTTTTCGGCAAACCAAAATTCCACGGAACCCCGCCAGAGAAGATACAAGCTTTGGAGTTCTTGCGGCTGGTGCTGGGTGGTGGGAGTGAGTTTGCCCATAGTCCTCGAGAGATTGCATTTCTCAATGAAAAAAGCAAGACTACTGAATCTGAGAGGTGAAAATGATTGAAGCTTATGGTCAGTGGGGAACTGGATTTTTTGCATTGGCTATTTTGCATACATTTTTGGCGCCACAGTTTTTGAACTATTCACACAAATTTGCCAAAGATTCCTTCGCCGCCTCTGTTCTGCATCTCTTGGGCGAGATTGAACTTGTTTTTGGATTGTGGGCGACGATTTTTTTGACGCTCGTAATGACCCAAATCGGCAGCCAACCCGTGATCGCGTACATTGACGGAATTCATTTCACCGAGCCTTTGTTCGTGTTTGTCATCATGGTCATGGCGTCTACGAGACCGGTTTTGTTTTTCGCTCGCATGTGCATTCAGGCTTTGTCGGGGACCTTGCAGAAGTTCACACGTGCGCCATCGTACATCGCCGATTTTTTAGTTTGTCTTACGGTGGGTTCGCTTTCGGGAAGCTTTATCACTGAACCTGCGGCCATGACGGTGACAGCACTTTTGCTCAATGGCTTGCTGGTGAACGCCAAGGATCGGCTGCTGTATGGACTGTTGGCCTTTTTGTTCGTCAATGTTTCGATTGGAGGGGCTCTCACCCATTTCGCGGCTCCGCCCATTTTGATGGTGGCCGCCAAGTGGAATTGGGATCTTTCTTATGTCTTCACGCACTTTGGTTGGAAGAGCGCGGTGGCCGTGACTCTCAATTCTTTGCTTTTTGTGGCCATATTTCGAAAGGATTTGCGTGAATCCACCATTTCTTTAAAATCATTGATGAACCGCCAGGACAGATCTGCGACTTCAATCCCGACGGTGGTCTGGTTGATTCACTTGGTTTTTTTGGCGTTGGTGATTCTCACATCTCACCACGCCAATGTTTTTATGGGAATTTTTTTACTATTTTTGGGTGTAACGACTGTGACTCGTCGTTATCAGGATGGCCTGAGAATGAAAGAGAGTTTGTTGGTGGCCTTTTTTTTGGCCGGCATTATTTTGTTCGGGGTGTTTCAGAAGTGGTGGTTGCAGCCGTTGCTCGCTCAGCTCAATGATCTTTGGCTTTTTGTCGGGGCGACGACGTTAACTGCAGTCACAGACAATGCAGCTTTGACTTACTTGGGAGCTCAGGTCGAAGGATTGGGTGAGGGTTCGAAGTACGCGTTGGTCGCGGGTGCGATTGCGGGCGGTGGCTTGACGATCATTGCGAATGCACCGAATGCAGCGGGATACGCGGTTTTCGCGCAACGGTTTACCGAAGGTTTCAGTCCATTCAAACTTCTGAAGTGGGCGTTGGCACCGACCGCGGTGGCGGTATCGAGTTTGTGGTTTCTTTAACAGGTCATTTTTATCAGATCATTTGCAAAGAGGGGCGCTATGAAAGTCTATCAGATGGTGTATCAGTCCCAGGCGGCCGAAAATTTGAGTTATTCAGATCTCAATTCCATCCTCGCAATCTCGCGCGATCGCAATTTGCAAAATGGAATCACAGGTATTTTGGTTTTTCGAGACGGACATTTTCTTCATTACTTAGAAGGAAGTCGCGAAGATGTTCAGAGTTGTTACCGGCACATTTGCAACGATCGCCGTCACCATGACGTTCGAATCTTGGCGGAGACAGAGCACATTCATCGGGCTTTTGCGGGTGTTCCTTTGGATTTTCTCGACGGCGACGTGAGCAACCAACCTCACAGCGAAAACATCGCTCGACTTTTTCACCTGGCACATCGCCTGCATTTAGCAGATCGTGGGTTGGGCCACGCGCGCGACTTTGAAGGATGGGATCACTTGGATATTTTGGAACTCTGCAAGTTGTTGCCGATTTCGTCCAGGCCGGCGTCCCATCCGTTGCCCGCGGCAGCGGAACATCACTTGCACTAAAATCAGATTCTACACTCCATTCGGAGCGGCAAAGACAGGCCGCCAGTTTTTCAGTTGCTTTCGGATTTTTTAATGCTCGCGCTAGCTAAAGTGCCATCTTCCACTTTGTATTTGACCGGGAGATCGCCTGCTTTGGCTTTCTCTAAAGTTTTGCAAGTGCCCGCACTTTTACATTTTACGTTGGTTGATTTGCCATCTTCGCCGCGCTGGCCTTCGAACTGAACTTGGCAGGATTTTTTGTCCTCACTCCACGATACAGATTTGACGTGGCCTTCTTGTCCGGAGTCTTCGGATTCATCTGCGTAAATGTCGGCTCGGGTCTGTTGAGGCGCGAGAACTGGCCCGAGCAGCCAACAAAACAAACATGCAACACTGACTCGATATGAAACGGAATGCTTAAATGAAAGATTCATGGATTTCCCTCCATATGGAGAGAATACCAAATAATTTACGATTGCGACACACAGCTTGTGACTTGCCAATTGGGCTCTTGCGCAGCATTATTAAGGCTCACTGTTGAAGTGCAGCCTCACTCGCCTCACTTTACTGACGACTGACGCGCCAAGGAGAGACTTATGAATCTAGGTTGGACAGAGCTTTTATTGATTTTTGGGATCGGCCTCATCTTTTTCGGTCCTAGTCGGCTGCCCGGCCTGGGAAAATCGCTTGGCGAAGCGATTCGCGGCTTTAAAAAAGGCATCAATACGGATGACGAAGAGGTCAAAGAAGCTCGACAACAGCTTCATCACCAAGAAAAAGTGGCGGTCGATCCTGAGACGATCAAAACCAAAACTGGAAACACGACTGGAAATAACCAAGACACTTAAGTTGAACTTTCTCTTCTGAGGTCCAGGCTTCGAAAATTCCGAGGCCTTCTAGACCGCCCTCGACCTATTGCAAACGAATCAATTTGAAATTCATTGAGATTCTCCTGACGGACTTCCTGTGGCCTTGATAAAATAAATCGTGGGGGAAAATTGGGAAGCATTCAAAGATCGCGCTCTTGGCTATTGATCACGTTTGCTTCGGCCTTCGTCGTGCTTGGCGCATTTCAAAACTGTGAAAAGAAAAATGTGTCTTTTGATGAAGACATCAATTCTAAGCTCAGCGGCAATGGCGGCGGCTATGATGGCAAATTGGTTTTTTATGATTTGGCCCTCAATGGTGAATGCCCTTCGGGTGAGCCTGTGCAAGGAAAGATCACTCGGCTCATTGAAAATAAAGTTCAAAAATACTACCTCGTGACCGAATCCTGTCAGGATCGGCAACCGATGCTTTTGCCCAAAGAAGATGTGAAAGAAATTACCGCGGGAAGTTCGGCTTCTTCGCTGGCCCTCATTTATAAAGATCGTTTGTTCGAGCAACGCAATCAACAGCCGGTCTCGGTGGCGACGATCGACAACGCTGTGATACTGGCGTGCTATTTCGAGCAGAGCGAGCCAGGCGTTGCACTTGACCTCGCCCAAGGAGCGTTACTCTTGCGCGAGAATCAACAGTTTGCCGTCATTAATTCCTATTTTTTATTGTATGAGCACTCATCGACCGGCGTTGACGAGCGGGTGAGTGTGGTTGATAGCGCACTGACATCGATGAACAGTGGCGAGTACAGTTCAACATCTGTGGCTTCGTTCAAAGCCAATCATGCCGACGGTCAGATTCAAGCCGGCTTTGATCAGGCCCGGGGAGTGATGGTTCACGCCTCGGGTGAGGTGAAGTTCGAAGGCAAAGGTCGTCAGGCAGCAAGCCAGCGGACTCTCAAAGGTGGGACTTGCCTCTGGAAAAAATAGTCGAAAACGAGATCGGAAG
>CALCCV010000453.1 GCA_937900305.1 uncultured Pseudobdellovibrionaceae bacterium
TCGACTTACATGCTGGATGGTAGAGAGCGGCGCAGTGGATCTCTGTGGGCATTCAATAATCTAGAGGGATTAGGTGCAATTTTGAAATCATTTTTTTCTTTAGTTCTGCTGCTAGGATTTAGTGCAAAAGCTAATGTGTCTGCCTTTTCGATGTCCTTAGTGGCTGAAGACGGTGTTCATTTATGGGATGGGTTGAAGTTAATGCCTGAGGAATGCACAAACGAAACGGTTGCTGATAGTGGCACTACTCGGTTGTTTTCATCGACGGATACTGCTTTCACAATTCAATGCAGCCAATCGGACTCTTCTGTACAGGGCGCTTTGTGCTCAATGTCTTTGAATCCAAGCTTACTCGCTTCCCCAATGAACTTAATCAGCCCAAGTTTAATTTCCACGATGCTTTTAAAATTTTCTGACGCTCGAGATACAACGTGCATAGGAGCAATGGTAAATTCATCGTCCCGCCGACTCATGTCGGTAGAAATCGCACCGACAACTTCTGCGACCGGCCAAAGCTTTTACATTCGTTTTGATCTTCGTTGTAACTCAGAAACGACGAAATGCTCCATCGAACTAAATCCTTAAGCAAGTCTCCTGCTGAGAGATTTCTAATAGTTGGTTGAATTGGTAATTTTGTTGCCGAATTAAATCACTTGGATACTGAATCGATGAGTCTGATACCTTCACTAAGCTCCAAGCCCATTCTGTGACCTACCGCTTTGCCACGGGACCAGCAAAAGGTAAAAAAGCCTTGGTGCTGGGATCCATGGGCCAAGGGGGGCGCGGCCCCGACTCTGATCACAATACCAAAAAAGGACTTGTTGCCGAAGAGTCAGGATTTAGCCTGCACGCAGGAGTTGCATCCAAGGCCAACGAGCGAGACCGGTTAGAGAAAATATGTCGATACATCGCTCGTTCCGACTGAGAATGAGGAAATTGAGCCTCGGATCAGCCAGGAATACCTGACCGATCGGCTAAATATAGGCTTTAGAGTTCCTACCCTCCAATGGCTTAGAGAAGGAGAACATTCGATAAGGGCGGTTCGAAGATCGCCTCCTAGGGGGCACCATTCTTTAGAGACTCTTTATGTAAATCATATCTGAAAAATATGTTAGAACTCCTAGTCTCAAATCAGTCTGATATCTCTTTCCATACTGGAAAGAGATATGAGATTTGTTTCCATTTTCAATCGAAACCTCCTGCCGTAAATATTGCCTCAGCCAATAACGGCGAATAAGGAGATACCAAGATGAAAACAAGTTTACTAGCCACCGCATTTTTCGTTTTTTCCACAGTCGCCCACGGAGGCGTTTTAGATCCATATGGATGCAACGAATCGAGACGATGCTCATTTGCATGCCCGCAATTTTGTGAAGCTGAACCTCGGGAGGTTCGCCAGGGATCTTTTGTCTCCAACGGAGCTCATGAAGTAGACGGCTCCGTGACGATTGCCGGTGGACGTTTCACTTCCATAGTCACTCTGGGTCCTGATTTCAGCTCTGTGGCTGGACCTGATTTGCGCGTCGTACTTCGAGATTCTACCGGTGTAAAAGAAATGAAAGTTCTGGGACCTTTGAATGCGCTCCAAGGGGAGCAGAAGTTCATGCTCAATGTCAGCAAGAATGAACTCGCCCAATACGATGAAGTCGTTATTTATTGCGCCAGATTTAGCGTCGACTTTGGTGTTGCAAAACTTGTCGGAGAAATGCAAATGCCACCAAAGGCTTGCGAATGATTTAGGATTACTTAATCTTCCGATAAAGGTCACTTATCTTTACGAATGCCTTGCGGGGTACTACCGTGACCGGAGTAATACCCCTAAGGAGTAAGTATGAAATTGATTTCGAAATTTTTTGTTTTTACGGTCCTCTGGTTTAGCTCTTTTGCCTCCGCAGAACTAGAACCTTATAGCCAAGAAGTGTATAAGAAGGCCATGGCAGAAGGAAAGTCAGTGGTTTTGGATTTTCACGCAAGCTGGTGCCCGACTTGCTGGAAGCAAGGTCCTGCATTGAATGAAATACTAAAAATGCCTGAGTTTAAATCTATCGTGGCCCTAAAGGCCGACTACGATTCGGAAAAGGAACTCAAATCTGAACTTAAGATTTCAAAACAGGCCACAGTTGTTGTTTTCAAAAGTGGCAAAGAAGTTGGCCGCAGCACTGGCGTGACAGCGAAAGAGGAACTGAAAAAACTGATTGAACTAGGCAAATAGAGATGATTTTACAGATGGGCTTTTCGTTTTTAGCTGGACTAGTGACGACGCTCTCACCATGTGTATTACCTGTGCTGCCACTTTTTTTGGGCGGCGCCTTACAGGAAAATCGAAAAGCACCTC
>CALCCV010000454.1 GCA_937900305.1 uncultured Pseudobdellovibrionaceae bacterium
CAGCGCCAAGGTGAAATCCATATTCAAATTGCTAAACACACCCAGGCGGCGCGCATACTCGGCGGCCCAGGGCACCCCAATGTCTTCGATGATTTTCACGGTGGGGACATTCAACGATTGAACCAAAGCATTGCGCATCAAAATGTCGCCGCCGAAGCTGCGACCGTGATTTGCCGGCTTCCAAACCTTCACATCTTCTTGCCCCTCTTCATCTTCAACCTGCTGTTCATACACCAGAGGAGCATCCATGATCGCCGAAGCCGGTGTGTATCCTTTGTCCAACGCCGAAGCATAAACGATCGCTTTAAACGCCGAGCCCGTCTGACGAGCCGCTTGAATCGTGCGATTGAATTCGTTCTTTTTGTGCACGAATTTATAACCGCCGACCATCGCCAAAACCTCCTGCGTGTTTTGATCAAACGAAATCAACGAACCTTCTACTGCGGGATCCTGGTCCAATTCCAGTTGCAAATAAACTCCCAGATCAGGCACTTTCAACTTAGGATCTTTTTTCTTCTTTGCTTCCAAGCGCGATGACACAAACTGCTCACCCACCACTCGAGTTAACACGACATCGCCTTTTTTAAGAACCGCCGAAGGCTTTCGCAATGGATCCAAATCTGATCGCTTGCTCGCATCTGGTTTTCGAGCCCAAGTGATGGACTCAAGATCGATCACGCCACGGCTGTCGGGAACCCGCACGTACACCAAACCCAAGTTGTCATCCACGGCTTCAACCACACCCCGAACATTTTGCTGAAGCTTCATAAATTTTGGCAACCGCTGACTGCTGTCAGGCTTGCCAATCACAATGTCGGCAAATTCGCCATTGGGCAAAATCGTTCGTTCTGGTGTCAGCTCTGCTAGCAACGATTTTTTTTCGTCCGCAAAAAACTTCGCGGACTCTTCTTCCGTGGTCACGGTTCCAAGTGGCCCGCGATATCCTTCGCGCTTGTCCAAATCCTTCAAACCAGCCACCACAGACTCTTGCGCGGCCTTTTGCAATTCCAAATCCAAACTCGTGTAAATTCGAATACCCTTATCCAACACGACGGACTCGCCCAGCTTTGATATCAACAGAAGCCGCACGGTTTCTAAAAAGTGCGGCGCAAACTCTTCATAATTCTCACGCAGAAAAACCTTCACCGGCGTCTGCACAGCCGTCTTCATTTCTTCTTCGTTGATGTAACCCACGTCTCGCATGCGACCTAAAACATAGACCTGTCGCTCTTTTGCTTTTTTGGGCTTGTACACCGGTGAATATTCACTGGGCGCTGTCGGTAACCCCGCCAGCATCGCCATTTCAGCGAGTGTCAGTTTACTCAAAGGCTTGCGAAAATAAATCTCTGACGCCATCCCAACACCATAAGCACCATTGCCCAAATAAATTTGGTTTAAGTAGAGATACAAAATCTCTTCCTTCTTCAAATTTTTCTCAATTTCCAGAGCCAACAGTGCATCTTTGGCTTTGCGAATCAGCGTGCGCTCAGGAGTCAGGAGCAAAGTTTTCGCAACCTGCTGCGTGATGGTCGAGCCTCCCTGCACCGTACGGCCCGCCCTCACGTTGGCAACGGCCGCTCGAAATATCGCCTGAAGATTGATGCCCGAGTGTTGAAAGAACTCATGATCCTCGGCCGCGACAAACGCGTGAACCAATTTTTCAGGCATCTTTTCATACGGTGTTAAAACTCGCCGCTCCCGAAAAAACTCGCCAATCTTTTTCGATTTTCGATCATACACCTGGGAAACCAACAGCGGCTCATAATCGGCCACCGTAATCATTTTCGGAAGCGTGCTCTGCACCGACATGAGGTAAGCGTAAAGGCCGCCCGCCGACAGAAGACCCAAGATGAACAAACCTAAGATGATTTTCTTCCACATACGTCCAACCCTATCTCACAATTCAGTTTTGCGCTAACCAAGTGGCGCCGAGTCTGCCAGCTAATGTCGAGCTTTCACATACTTTCGAGCCGTTCTCAGAACTTCTTTCGGATTTTCACTGGTATCGGTGGGGCAATTTTTTTGAACAGCCGCATATTCTTTATGATTGCAGCAGGCTTGGATCATGTCACCCATGGCGGTCTCTTCAGCCGCAATCTCCGCCCCTGCATCTTGCCAGCCCTTTTCATTTCGGTTCGGCGGAAGAGGCCCCAAGGAAGCCAGATCCAACTGAAGCTTGGCAAGTCGGTCGCCATGGGTTTTCAAGGTCAATTCAATATTTTGTTGGGCCACCTGAAAATTGGTTTGAGCTTCCTGAAGCTCCTGCTTCAGTGCCAAAATTTTCTTTTGCGCCGTCGAAATGCCCTGATTTTTGGAGTTCGCTAAATCTTGTTCGTTCTTTTTGTTGGCTTGATCGAGAGCTGCTAGGTTGCGTTTCGCGTCTTCTCGACTGGTCTTCATGGCTTCCAGCTTTCTCCGAGCTTCGCGGAGTTTGTCTTGAACGCTCCTCATTTCCTTTAAAAATCCGTCGCGAACTTGCACCATGCAAGTGTTGAATTGACCGTTCAATGCATTCTTTAGTTCTCTGCCGCGATCCAAACCAATGTTTTTTGCCGCGAATGCCTGCTCAAGCGTTGGACCCTTGTCACCCTTTACAATCCCGAGACTCTTTTCTCTCAGTTCACGGACCTTGCTCATGCACTCTTCTTTGACCAGGGTGGGATTAAACATTCGCTCTTGGCTCTTGGCATCCACCATAGCGCTGGCCATTTGATCTTGCGCTGTAGAAATATCCAAACCCAGTTGATTGATTTTGTCTGTCGCTGCCGCGCGATCTTTCTGATAATCTTCGGTCGCCCTTCTCAAATCTTTGTCTTTTCCTTCCAGCTCTTTATTTAATTCCTCTTCTGTTTTGGCCATGTCTTTATTGATTGCCTTCACAGTTTTATCGAATTCTTTTTTCTCGCTGATCGTTTTCTCTTTGGTCTTCTCTATGTCTTTGTTCGTATCTTCAATTTGCTTTTCAATTTTTTCTTTTTGGGTGAAATAATCTCGACCGTTGGTCGATGGACAAGCCTGGCTGAACTGATTTAACGGCAAAGCAATTCCGTATTGTGACGACACGCCTTGCTGAAGAATATTTTGCCAATTGTCGTTGCCCGTAAAGTCACTTGCGGTGTCCTCGCAATTGTCGACTTGATCAATGCAACTCATTCCCGGTCGAGTTTTTAAACCCGCCTGCCCACAGGCCTTCATCGCCGCCTTTTGAGCCACCGAATAGTCGTTCACTTTGCCCTGGCAGGTGGAGCGTAAGTATTCTTTCTCCTGGGACGCTTCGTATTGTTGCAGTGTTTTGGAATCTATGCCGCCGTTGACGACTCCAGCGCCTACCGCTTCGGGCACAGCCGACTTAAGCGGGTTTTGTGCAAGATCGGAAGAGCGTCGTGTAG
>CALCCV010000455.1 GCA_937900305.1 uncultured Pseudobdellovibrionaceae bacterium
GGAAATCGGTTGAACTTTTGGATCTGTTGACCAAGCAGGTCTTTTTTGTTCAGGAACTGACCGCAACTCAAACCCTCCAAGTTAAAAATCTGTTCTTTGGAAAAATTGTAGAAATTGATGGGGTGGCCCTGATGGAGGCTGGCTCGTCACTATCGATTGGCTCGGAGTTTAAAACCGAAATTGAAAAACTTCGACTGTACCTGGAGGAATTGAACCCGGTCATTGACGCGAATGTGTTGCAAGACGGCGCTGAGGAGATTTTGGGAGTTTACCGACGGATTTTTGATGAGGTTGCCTGAAAATCGACGTCTTAAAGTTTCGCGAATTCTCCACGCGGGTTATCTTTTCGAATCGGCCCAAACGAAAATCGTTTTTGATCCGATCTTTGAGAGTCCGTTTAGCCGAAATTGTTATGCCTTTCCTGAGGTTCAATTTGACCGAGCTCAAATTCAAAATTTAGAGCTCCAAGCGATTTTTATCTCTCATTTTCATGATGATCACTGCTGCTTCGATAGTTTGGATCTCTTAGACCGCAAAACTCCGGTTTATATTTATTGTCTGTTTGAAGAGCTATTCATTTTGTTCAAAGAGCTTGGATTTTTAAACGTTCATTCAGTGGCTTTAAATGTTGAAATTCACGTTGGCGCGTTTACGGTCACTCCAAGGCGCGCGTTGGATATGGAGGTCGATTGCATTTTTCAAATTCAGGCGGCAGGTTTTCAAATTTTAAACGTGGTCGACTCATGGATTTCGTTTACGACCGTTTATGAACTGGCTCAGAAGGGACCTTGGGATCTCATATTGTGGCCGTTTCAGACTTTACGTGAACTTCAAGTGTTATCGCCATCTCGAGCTCTGCGTGCCGATCTTGAGCTGCCTTCCGAATGGATAGAGCAGCTAAAAATACTAAATCCTCGATATGTCGTGCCGAGTTCGTGCCAATTTTCTCACGAAACTTGGTCTTGGTGCAATCAGAGTTTGTTTCCGATCACCTATCGCCAATTTGAATCTCAAGTGTCGGAGGCACTGGACTCGACAAAGGTGATTCGCCTGAATCCATCGGTCTCTGTCGAATTTTCTTCGGCGGGACTGACACCAGCGCAACCGCTGGCTTGGGTTTTACCAATCGGCCCACAAGATGTCGACTATGACTATCGAGCAGATCTAAATCCCCCGTCGATGTCCGACGTGGCTCGAAAATTTTTGCCGCTTTCTGAAAGCCAGGCTCGGCAGGTGACGCAATTTATTGACCTGGGCCTTGTTGAAAAATTCAAACAGCTAGAGGACCCCGCGGAAGTCTTTTTTCAAAGCGCGCGAGTTTGGAAGCTTAGAATTTTTGATCACCTTGGTGAATCCTTTGATTGTCATTACCAGATTTGTGGAAATCGTATTCAGAAGTTGGCGAATTGGGTGGGCGCAATTTCTTGGTTGACCGAGGTTGCGGCGACCAAGTTGCATGGAGCCTTAGCGGAGGGAGAATCGCTCACTTCCATGTATTTGCGGATTAACGACACGAGGTTTGATTCTGACGTCGAGGCCGAAATTGGGAACGTCGATGTCCTGGCTGATCCATTGATTCGTGTGTTGTTTGCGAACGACTTTGGTTCTTTTCAACGGGCTCAGTTGCGCAGGCTCAGGTCCGCGCTGTCGATCCATCTTTGACATTTGTCGACTCTGCATGACTTTTTTAAATTCGAGGTAGTCATCCGGCCAGACTTTCGGTCAGAATAATAGGAACTAACGATGAAAATGGTGAGGTCAAAAGATGAAAGCTAAATTGCCCTTGATTGCACGAATTCTTCTAGGTCTGGTTTTTTTTGGTGGTGGCATCACCGGATTGTTGAATTTATTTCCACCGCCTCCGGATTTGCCCGAGCGTCTGCAGACTTTCAATACTGGCTTAATGGCGAGCGTTTATTTCTTTCCATTTTTGAAACTCACCGAAACGATTTGTGGTCTGCTTTTGCTTTCGGGATTTTTTGTGCCGTTGGCATTGGTTGTTCTTGCACCCGTGGTGCTACATATCTTCCTGGTGCATGCATTTTTAGCGCCCAGTGGATTGCCACTCGCCGTTATTATCGGTTTGCTTGAGCTCTACTTAGCGTTTTTCGCCAAACCGTATTCACCGACCATCAAACAACTGTTCAAGCGTTGAATTCCACTCTGAAGTTGCGAGTCTACATAAATCTATTCAGTGACTTCAGTTTGAATTTGGATGTGACTTTCCAGTAACTTGTGGATTGGGCAAGCATCCGCAATTTGGGTGAGTCTAGTTTTTTGCTCTTGGTCGAGTTCGCCTCGATAAGAAATTTGGCGACTGATTTTTGATTCGGCTCCTTCGGTGAGCACTTTGACGATCACTTCGGTGGAATCCAGTTTATAGCCTTTGCGATTTGCATACATTTGAAGTGTGATGATCGTACAGGCTGCAAGGGCCGCCTCTAGCAGCTCATGCGGATCTGGACCTTCGTCTTTGCCTCCCAACTTTGGAGAAACTCCCGACAAAAATTTGTGATTGCGCACCATTAGTTCGGCGACAAGATTTTCTGGACGAGTTCCTTGAATCAAAATTTCACCTCGACTCTTAATTTGTAAATTTCCGGTCCCTGGGAGAAAGTCTATTTGATTTGGTCTTTGCTCACAAGCATCCAGGCTTTAAAGTGCGAAATCAAAAAAGGAATACTGTGAATAAAAATGTGGATAAAAAGGTTCTCATTAAAACACTGGGATCCCTGCCATTTGGAATTTGGAATAAATCTGGCATTGGCGATGACCCTTCGTCGGCGCTGATGACACCTGGAGTGGTTCAGATCTTATCCAGACAAAAGTCTGAGTCGTCAGGCTTTAAAGAGAATGAAGCTAGCCACATTTCGTTTGAGCCTTTGCCGGGTCAATTGGTGGTCATGGATGACGAAGCGACCAGATCGGAAGAGCGTCGTGTAGGGAAAGA
>CALCCV010000456.1 GCA_937900305.1 uncultured Pseudobdellovibrionaceae bacterium
CTTTGCCGCCGCCGCTTGGGCTGCCCGAACTTCCTCTTCAGTTTTGAAAGTCACGTGCGGTTCGCCGGTTCCTTGAATCACTTTGTCATCGATGGTGACGTCTTTGATGTTCGGTTTGGCTGGCAATTCGTACATGATGTCGAGCATTGCTTTTTCTAAAACTCCGCGCAAACCGCGGGCGCCGGTTTTGCGGCGAAGTGCAGTTTGGGCCACCGAGCGAAGGGCTTCGGGAGTGAATTTCAGGTCAACGCCTTCGAACGAGAATAATTTTTGATACTGCTTGGTGACCGCATTTTTAGGTCTCACCAAGATATCCATCAAGGTCTCTTCATCCAATGGATCCAAAACGGCGACGACTGGTAAGCGGCCGATGAATTCTGGAATCATACCGAATTTGAAGAGATCGTCAGGCTCGATTTTTTGCAAGATGTTGTCTTGCGCGATGCCGGTGTTGACGTTGCGGATGTCGGCGCCGATACCCATGGTTTTTGAAGACACACGGTTTTCGATGACTTTTTCAAGTCCGACGAAAGCTCCACCAACGATGAACAAAATATTGCTGGTATCAACTTGAATGAATTCTTGTTGAGGATGTTTGCGACCGCCCTTTGGAGGAAGGTTCGCAACGGTGCCTTCGAGAATTTTCAAAAGGGCTTGCTGAACACCCTCACCACTCACGTCGCGAGTGATGGATGGATTTTCAGATTTGCGAGCGACTTTATCGATTTCGTCGATGTAAATCACCCCTTTTTGGCAGCGTTCGACGTCGTAGTCGGCGGCTTGAAGCAAGTTCAAAACCACGTTTTCCACATCTTCACCCACATAACCCGCTTCGGTCAGGGTGGTCGCATCAGCCATGGCAAACGGAACATTCAAAATGCGTGCGATGGTTTGTGCGAGCAACGTTTTGCCCGAACCGGTTGGACCGATCAGCAAGATGTTGGATTTTTGAAGTTCAACGTCCGAGTTCTTTTTGCCACCCAAACCATTGATGCGTTTGTAGTGGTTGTGAACTGCGACGGCGAGCGATTTTTTCGCAGACAGCTGGCCGATGACATATTCATCCAAGAACGTTTTGATCTCTGTGGGTTTAGGGACTTTGAAGGTGCCTTTGACCGCAGATTCGCGCTCTTTTTCCTCGTCGATGATGTCGTTGCATAAGTCTATGCACTCATCGCAAATATAAACGCCTGGGCCGGCAATGAGTTTTTTAACTTCACGCTGACCCTTGCCGCAAAAACTGCATCGGAGGGAGCCATTATCCAATTTACTCATATTCAGTTACCCTTTGGTCAGTGAGGTTTTTCGGCTATCAACAAGGTGATCAATCAGTCCTAATTCTTTGGCCTCTTCGGGAGGCATGAAATAATCGCGCTCCATCAATGAGTAGAGTTTGTCATAGTTGGCTCCGGTGTGGCGCTCGTAGATTTTAGTCAATTTCGTTTTGGTTTTCACCAATTCCTTTGCATGCAATTCGATGTCTGTCACTTGACCTCCCAATCCGCCTTGGAGCGAAGGTTGGTGGATCATGATGCGGGTGTTCGGCAAGCTATAGCGTTTGCCTTTGGCTCCGGCCATCAAAAGGAAAGATCCCATGCTTGCGGCCATTCCCATGGCATATGTTGCCACGTCGCACTTTACGTATTGCATAATATCGTAGATCGCCAACCCTGCCGACACACTTCCTCCGGGCGAGTTGATGTAAAGATGGATATCTCTTTCGGGATTGTCTACCTCGAGGAATAAAAATGTCGCAATTAACGTGTTCGCAACCTCATCTGTCACCGGTGTGCCCAGAATTAGAATGCGATCTTTGAGTAGGCGCGAATAGATGTCGTAGGATCTTTCGCCCTTGGAAGTCTGCTCGATGACGTATGGAATAAGCGGCACGTTGTCTCCTCATGTTTGCTTCGGCTTCTGCACTCTTAATCGATCAACGATCATTGAGTGTTCCTTGCTTCTATCCTATCGGAATCAAACTGTTTGGCTTTACGAAAAACCCATTGGACTGGGCATTAGACTGTGCTAAAAATTTTCTGCACCACGCAAACTAGGTCCGGTTTTACAGTTCTATTACAGTTCTATTCAGCTTTTCCAGCTCAAGAGGTTTTATGAAGGTCAATTTCGTTGGTTTATCAAACAGTGGGTCATTGTCTAATTTTTCTGCACAGACCTTGGTCGTGTTCTCATCTCAAAAAGAGAATCAAACTGCGATTCATCCTAAGTCGTTCGCCAAAGATCTTCAAAGCAGTATCGCTGATGGTGCGATTTCTGGCAAGCATCTGGAAAGTGTTTTCTTCCGTGATAAAAATCTTTTGCAGAGCCAACACCTGCTGAGCGTGGGACTTGGTTCCCAAAAATCTCTGAAAGCCGATGACGCTTTCGAATTTTTTCGAGCCGTTGGTGCTGTAGTGCATGATCAGTTAAAGGCTGCCAAGGTGAAAGAGGCTCTGGTTCCCCTCGACGAGCTGCCGTTTGCTTTGGAGCCGATCTCTTTGCGTGCGTTTGTTGAGGGCCTGTGGCTTGCGTCCTATAATTTCGACGAACTGAAATCCAAACCGAAAGCAGTGGAAAAATCGGCGGACAAGGCTGCTAAAAAATCTGGCAAAGGGGAAGAGTCCTCAGAGCTGATGATTCACCTGGCAACCAAAGAGGCTGCCAAAGCGCCCTTGAAAAAAGCATTTCAGGATGCGCTCACCGTCGGAGAATCCGTAAATTTTTCGCGCCGTCTCGGTGACCTGCCGGGCAATTTGATGACGCCATCCATTTTGGCCGATGAAGTTGTGAAGGCTGCCAAAGGCAGCAAATTGAAAGTCACTGTTTGGGATGGAGCTCGCATTGTGAAAGAGCGCATGGGTGGCTTGGCCGGTGTGGCTCGTGGCTCCAGCGAAGAGGCCCGCTTTATCATCATGGAGTACCAGGGGGCTGCGAAATCTGAAAAACCACTTGTGTATGTGGGCAAAGGTTTGACCTTCGACACTGGGGGAATTTCGATCAAGCCATCGGCCGGGATGGAGGAGATGAAGTACGATATGTGCGGAGGCGCGAATGTCATTGGCGCTTTGCTCGCGATCTCTCGCCTGGGATTGAAAGTGAATGCGATTGGGTTGGTGGCGGCATCTGAAAACATGCCGTCGGGTTCGGCGACGAAACCAGGCGATGTGCACTACGCT
>CALCCV010000457.1 GCA_937900305.1 uncultured Pseudobdellovibrionaceae bacterium
ATATTAGTTATTGAAGATCCCAGCCTTGGATGCACGGGAGATCCGTGGGTTCAGAGGTACGACCGCAGTGAATGCTCTTGTAATAGATAATCTTAATAGCAGAAAATTTTTTTCGAACCAGCTCTATATTTACGGGTTCGTTTTCAAAAAAATAGGGCGAAGGATTTTGTTTTAGGAACTGCTCGAAATACTCCACTTTGAAGTGTTCGTCAGAAACTCCGTGATTGGGTTTCATCGCTAGCATCGATTCGGCATACGGAAATCCATGATAGAGTAAACTTTTCTGCGTACCTTCGAACATTCTGGGACTGTCTCTACCAGTTAAATAAAAAATGTCTATTTTAGCATCGCTCAGCAGTCTCACAAACTCGACAGCTCCCGCATAGGGAGTATCAAAATGCAGGAATTCATTGCTGAAAAATCTTTGCTTCCAATACTCTTGGATTTTTGCTTTGAAAATGAAATTTTGGTGTAAATCAAGTCGGCGCAAATGACCTTCGACTCCCCACTCAAAATGCGTTGCTTCAACTTGGGAGAGGCGATGGCACTCAAGGAGAAACTCATTTTTTAACCCGGAATCGTTTGCTGCCGCCTTAAGGATCGCCACGTTTCTTGGAGTTATATCGTAGAGCGTGGAATCGAGATCGAACAGCACCTGCGGGTTTCTGCCTTTGGATTTTTCGTCAACGATTTCGGTGAGTATCTTTTTGAGAATCATGTTTTTTCAAGCTACGTTAAAGAAAAAAAAGAGCCAATTCTTTTTCACTGAAATTTGTCAAATTTATTGTCGTATGATTTCGATGCAAGACTGGAAGTGGCCTAAACCGCTTCCAAAATTTACATTTTTTAGCCAAGTATGAAGGCCTTGTCTTAAGTCAGTGACTGTACAATCCGATGACTAATAGGGTGACTATCATCATTGAATCCTTTCGGAGCAGGTGTATGCAGGAGCAATTCTACGTATCTCACAACGGAGCGCAAATGGGTCCACTGAGCGTGGAGCAAATTGTGGAAAAAATGCGAGCAAATGAGCTTGGCGCTGCCGATTTCTTGTATGACGAATCCAAGGGAGATTGGATTTTATTGATGGAGCATCAGGCCGTTGCCCAACAGATCAGTACCCAGGCGCAAGCAAAGCCGGCTAAACCGGCAAAGCTCCCTCCCAAGGCAGCAAATGTGGAAAATGGCGCAAAGTCGAATAACGTTGAGGCGAAGGTAGCGAATTCTGATGGGCGCGAATGGTTTGTTTTAAAGGGTGATAACAAGTTTGGTCCGTTTGCCTTTTTGGATCTTGTGCGTATGTTGCAAGAAAAAGTCATTTTTGAATTCGATTATGTTTGGAACAGTGAGCTTGCCAATTGGGCGCGAATTGCCGAGATGGAAGAGTTCAATTCAGAAAGAATTAAAGATCTTGCTCTCTCGAAAAAAATCGAAGTTGGAAACATTTTTTTTCGCCGTCGTCATCGTCGAGTTCGTTTTGGTGGTTCCATCATTGTTCACGATAATAAGAACGTCTGGAAAGGCCAAACGCTGGAAATCAGCGAAGGCGGCGCTGGGATTATCATGGACAACTCAATGATCCTACCGGGGCAGACATTGTATCTGCACTTTAAGCCTGGAGATGGAGTACCGCCATTTAATGCTGTTTGCGAAGTTGTAAGTAAGAAATATGTGGATCGTGTAGCTCATAAAGATACGCCCATCCGATATGGAGTTAAATTTGTGAGTATTTCCAGCACGGCCCAGCGGTCGATCCAAGATTATTCGGAGAAGAATAAAGAAGGATCTGCGGCTTAATAGCCACGGATTTATCCGTGCAGTTTGATAACGTAACTTAGTGCTCACTTCTTGTATGTACCCTCTGAGCAATAAAATATGGAGGGGACATGTCAGATCCGACGAAAAAAAGTTGGTCAGTTTACGAGACATCGATCATTGCAATGATCGCGTCGTCGTTTATTGTACAGACCGGTTGTA
>CALCCV010000458.1 GCA_937900305.1 uncultured Pseudobdellovibrionaceae bacterium
AAATCAAAAAAAAGCCGTTAAATAGAGACGAGGAGCTTTATGAAAACCACCGCCCATCTTAAGACACACACATCTCAGTTCCAACGCTCCACCTTTTGGCGCAGTTGCGCGATCTTACTAACTCTCGGGTTTCTTGGACTCACCACTCTTTCATGCAGCAAAACCACTGATCTCGACAAAGTGGGTGAAGCCGAATACTGCCTCGACAAAGCGACTCCAGCCACAGCTCTCGACTGCGTCGCTAAAGTCGATGGAATCATTTCTCCCGCTGCCGACAACATCCGATGCGCCGGCACTTTCTTGTACGAAAAGCTGACGGACACACAAAATCTTCTAGACGCTATGGACGCCCTTGCCGAAAGCACTTCTGATCCCATCGAAACCTTCATGGGATTTTTAATTTTCAACGAGCAATCCACCAAGCTAGCCAACAAAGCTAAGGCGGCCGAAGCCTTTGACTATTGTCTCAACAGCGGGGGCAAGGCCTCCACGCTCATTGCATCGTTCACATATCTTGCGACAAGTCTGTTGAATGGTTTCGTTACCGATCAAATGTACTTGCCATCTCCAGCACCAGACCCTTCAACCTACGACACCGACACCAAAAAAGTGGGGGCCGCCCTGGCATATGTTCTAGGTAGCATTGTCGCAAATGAACTCAGCGCCACAACCTTTCCAATTCCCACTTCCGTTAACGACCTCTTTGGAGCCTTCGGTGCCGTTGTGATTTCAACGCACAACATCTCTTGCAACTCTTCGCAAGTGAACGACGAACTCTGTGGGTACATGAAGACAGCCGTCGACACCGGAGGCACCGACGAGATTCTAGTTGGTCGAACTTTTTTTAAGACTCTCGCCGTAGCTAACCAATAGTCGACATCACTGCGGCTAAATTTAAAAACCAGTCTAAATTTCACAGTTGTTTATCCAGCCGGGCTCAAGGATAATTCCCGGCAATGGCTAAGCGCGCACTTCTCACCACACTCTTAACAGCACTTGTAGATTTAAGTCTGCTGGGGTCGTTTCACTCCATTCACCACTGGTCTTTTTTCTCACTTTTCCTGAGCCTTGCGTTTGCCCTCTGCTTCTGGTTTTTTTTCAGCAGCGTGCAGACGCTCTTTTCGAAAAATTGGCAGTGGCTAGTGGCTGTGCCTATGGCATTTTCTATTGTGCTCAATATCATCGCCCAAGCTCTTCTGTTCACAAAATTTGGAGAATTCAGCACCGGCTTCATGCTCATCTACCTTTTTAACGACATCAGTTACTTTTTCTCTAGCGCAAAAATTCTTTACCAGATTCATTTTTTAATCTTTGTCGTGTTCCTTTTGATATTTATCTTCTTCGTTTGGCTCTGGCGCCCCCGTCTTCAATCGAAAACCAAACCTCTGCGAAAATTTTCAATTTCCGTTTGTTTTTTCCTCGCTGCACTCATTTTCCTCAATCAGCTAAAACACGAAACAACAGGCCTCTATAAAACTTCAACGGCATCGCTCTTCGTCGCTATCGCTCAAGCTTCCGCCAGTAAAAATCGCAATCGCCTGCACGTAGCCATTCGCGCCGTCGTCGAGCCCCTTGCCATCGCCAAGCGTCCTAATATTTTTCTTTTTATTGGCGAATCTTGGGGTAAGGATCAAAATCCGATTTTTTCGAAAAATCTTGATCCCCTTGATCCCAATGACCTGCAGCCAATGCCATATTTGAAATCCTATCTCCAAAAAAATACTCACCACCTCTTTGCCAACGCTTACACCAACTCCTCGGCAACAGACGTTAGCCTGCCATCTCTCCTAACTGGGGTGGGTCCGAGTGAAGGAATTGAGAAACTTCATCACCAACCGCTCCTCTGGGATTGGCTTAAAGCCATGGGCTACGTCACGCTCTTTGTCACTCCTCAAAAATTAGCCTTTGCCGGTATGGAGCAATTTTTGATCGGCCCATCACTCAATCATTTCATTTCGTCAGAAAAACTAAATGCGCCGACTGCTAACGACAACGGAGTTGACGACCTAATCGCCGCCCACCAAGTGGCGAAACTGCTTCAGCCCATTCCAAATGATCAACCCATCGCTCTCGTTTTTTTCAGCAACGCCACCCACGACCCATTTTTAGCAGACAGTCCCTTAGCCGAAGAAATTCCGACCACCTTCTCTCGATACCAGCGAGCCCTGTTTCTCACCGACCAAGCCATCAAAATTATTTTGGAATCTTTCGCGACCACTCAACGTGATCAAGACTTAGTCACCATCTTCACTGCCGACC
>CALCCV010000459.1 GCA_937900305.1 uncultured Pseudobdellovibrionaceae bacterium
ACCTCGAATCTCCATCTCTTGAATCATTTTCTCTCTGAGTTCACTCGCCATTTTTTCCTCCTTGGTAGGCGTGTTGTAACTCTTCAGGATAAATTGGAATTTGAATCAAACGTTGGAGCCTTGATTTTTCCGGTCATTGCGCCAGTCTGAAGCTAGCTTTTAGGCAAGGTCTTCGCGCTTGGCTCCATGCCGACAGGCATTTGGTCCAATGGCAAATATTTCGCACAGACTCGACCCTTGATTTTTCGAGATTCTTTCAGAAAGAATCTAGGAAATCTTTTTTTCGAGTTTAGTTAGTCTATTTTCGAGTTCAGAAAGTCGATCAGGATTGGATCCCCTTGCTTGTCTTAGTACATTATTGAGGAGAGTTTGATATTTAGAATTTTGTTCCTCTGCTTCACGTTTCAACCAGTCCAACAAATCTTTATCAATCATCGTAGTAATTCGAACTTTGGAAATAGCAAAGCTCGAATTCTCAAGACCATCTCTTTTAGAATATTTAACTGATTTTTTAGCCATTGTATTCTCTCCAAGCCTCGAGAAGAAACTGTTGTTCATCTCGAATCGCGGCAATAACTTGCCGTAAGGTTTTTTCGCTGAATCCATTATTTTCTAGACTGCGAAATTGTTCAAATCAATCAACGCTGCCTTTTCCGCATGTAGAACATGCACGTGCGGAAACCTATGCTTGTCTCTTGGATTGATGGTGATTTTGATCATGTTGGCCAAGAGCAAGATGGTCGGCATATTTTTAACATGCATTAAATATATGCATAAGTCAAGGGTCACCTTGGCAGGTTATAACTATTTGAAATCATGGCAATTCTAAAATAGATCTTCGGACCTCCAGCTGTAGGCATTTCTCCCTAGAATTGCCCAGCCGAGAGGTCCGCTCAATAAACTCGATTACTTGGCTAAGAATATTGTCTATAGGATTATCTTGGGCACTTTCTCTGAATAAATGAAAAAACGTCGTCAAACCAGACTGAACTACCAGCGTAAGGAAAGCTGTGCCCTTCCTTTTTTGATTTACCGAAGGGAGGAAAAATTTTGACTTCAGACATTTTACCTTTAGCTTTCATTTCAGCACCTAAAATTTTTGATGGTGAAAGATCAAAATCATTCTCAGCCTGAAAGAAGAGTATCGGTGATTTAGAGTTGCGAACAGCGTCTTTCATAGCTTGCTGCAGGTCCGGAGAGTCAGCCCAACTCTCCGCCCCACCTGAAGCACTCACCGCTGCACAGAAGCTCACCCTTGCAGATCCTAAAACCGTCTGAATTCCCCCGAATGAGTTTCCATCAGCTGCAATTCGATTGCCTTCAACATTTGGCAAAGATTTCAACCACTCGTATGCAGCCATTTGATCACTTAAGTGATCACCCAACATCAATTCCACCAATGTTTTAGAAGCTAAAGGCATTCCACCTTTTTTGTGCGCAGCCTCGAGCTGATCACCTATGTAGGATCCGGCCTTTGAGCTTAGGCCTTGCCCACGTCGGTAAGGCATAAAGAACAGCCAGCCCTTTGCTGCGAACAGGGGGCCGATTGACTTGCTTGCCCGGCTATTTAACATTCCTGGCGCGCTTCCATGGTTGTAAAGCAAGGCAGGGAATGGTCCTTTACCCTCTGGTTTATAGAGTTCGCCCCCAAGAGTGAGTGATCCATTTTTAAATCGCACTATTTCTGGCTGAGCAAGATCGGCGACTGCATGAATCTCGAATCCGAATAGTAAAAGCGCTAGAACGATCCAAAGTTTTTTTACATAGATAACCCTACAGCCACATATTGTTTCTGTCCACAAAATGAAGAGATGAGTACGCGCTGAATTTAAGAGTCTGTCCAAAGCGAAAGAACCCCTCAGATTCCCAACCTCGCCCGTTGCTTGAACAAGTGCCAACCTCGATCTATTCGCGAACTGGCTTTTCATTTCTCTGCTTGCAATTCTTTCGCTTCGGACTTCGAGCTTAACTTCGGAATTGCTTCCGTCAAAGTCTAGTCAGTGAATTTGTTCACCTTTCGTTAGGAAGGCCGGAGCTTGTACACCAATAATTAAGAAAAAGATCTAAGGCCTCATCGCGCCCGATTTCACCAAAATGGCATTCCTTGATTAGATTCAGCTCGACATCGTAAAACTTAATCAGATCTCCACTGACAACAGGCCAAGGGTAGCCATGCGCTTGTGGCCAAGAAAGGCGCCATCTTGGACCTTCACTTTCAATACTGGATTCAATAAAGAAATGGGGTGGCGCAATCGAACC
>CALCCV010000460.1 GCA_937900305.1 uncultured Pseudobdellovibrionaceae bacterium
GCACGCCATCAATTATCCCGAAAAGGATGGAGACTCGATTCGTTTTTACGGCGACCTTTTACAGGTTGAAAAAAAATTAACGCTGCTGAAAGCGCCGTTTGTGGTTGCGGGTCACGGAACTTTGACACTTTATCTGCCGCATTCAATGATCGGTCTCAGCTGGCAGGATTTGAGAAAACCATTTTTACGATTGTTGGGCAAACACGCCATCGAAAAAATAACACCGATGTTTTGGCAATGGGCTCAACGGATGACTGTGCAACCGAGCGCTTTAAAGTGGCGACACAATCGGGGCCGTTGGGGCAGCTGTTCATCCGCCAAATGCATCAATTTGAATATCAAAATGGTGGCGTTGCCGATGGAACTCATCCACTACATTTTGGTCCACGAACTCGCCCACATCACGCACCTCAATCACTCGGCGGCCTTTTGGCAATTGGTCGAACTCCACATCCCTGGCTCAAAACGCATTGATAAACAACTGAATCAGCTGCAGGCGTGGGCCGACTATTTGTGACATTTGTAAAGCTGCTTTGAATTTCAACTGAGATTATGGCTGCGATGTCGAAGCAAAATTGAAATACAATCGTGTTTTAACTTTGTCATACAGCCAGGCTGAAACAAAATATCCGATTGAACCACCGGCTAAGATGTCACTCAGAAAATGATCGTGAATGACGACCCGAGAAAATGAAATCACCAACGCCATTAAAATAAAAACTGGCTTCCACTTTGGAAATGCCGTCACCAAGGCGAAAGCGACAGTCCAAATCACCTGCGCGTGACCTGAGGGGAACGAATGAAAGTTCCAATCAGCGGTGAGTGGTTTAAAGAGCAACGGATCGTGCTCTGGCACAACAAAGGGGCGCGCCCGTCCCACGAGATGTTTGATCGTCAATAAGACGGTGCCCGAGACAAACAGTGAGGCGAGTAAAAATTGAAACCACGCCTTCGCGCGCTCTAGCTGGGGGCGGCGGAGGGACTGACTTCGAAATTTCAAAAAAACCGCGATCAATAGCATGCCAAGCAACGCCCCGGCGAAATACCACTGACCTAAGGCCACATCGGTGATCGTTCGATTGAAAGCGACGTACCAGGTTGGCTTGCGATCATTGAAGGAGGTGGTTAAAGGCTCATCAATAAAAACCATGAGCAGAGGAATCAGTAAAATATGCGCCGAAAAAATCCAGGTCCAACGAATCTTCATATTGACCAAGATTGTGACAGCCCTGGAATAAAATTCAAGTCTCAAGACCTGAAATCCACTTAGACCGTCGCAGAGTTGGCGCGTGACTTGCTTTGTAGCTGGGTGGGTATGGAGATCACGATGGGCAAAAAGCTACATCCTGAATCCGGAAAATTTAAAAGGGGGCTGATTTTGAGAACACATTCTCTCATCACAACAAAAAAAATATTCGTCAGCTTAGCCTTGTCCTCACTGGTGTTGGGCCAAGTTGGTTGCAACAAAAAAGAGGATGATGCGCCCGCAGCGCCTCCAGCACCACCGCCGGCGGTCGATCAGAATCTGAATCCGCAAGGTTATTGGCCAGTGGGCAATGCGTTTCCGGGAGTGGTCTTGCCCGAAACCAACTTTGATATTTGCGCACCCAATCAAGGTTTCACTCAACCAGGACCGTTGCCAGGACAGCCAGTGGTGCCGCAGTGGCCAGGCCAACTCGTGCCTCCGCAACCGGGTCAAGTGGTACCGCAGCCGGCTCAGCCTGGCGTGAGCGTTGGTTTTTTCGTTAGCACCTCTTATTGCACACCGAACTGGTATCGACCCCTTGAACCGCAAAATGTTTTGCGAACAGATTTGCCGGTCTCAAGGACGGGCTATATGTACAGCTCTTTCCTGGCGTCGGGAGCGATTGTGTCGTCCTATTTCACTGGCGCAGCTCCAGATTTTTTGGTGGATCGTTTGGCGGCAAAACGAGATTCTAGTATTTCCGAACGTGCGAACGAATTGATTAGTTACCTTCGTTTTTACAAAAATCCAACGGGAACTGAGATGACTCTCATCGTGGATTTATCAGGAAATCTTCGTCCTAAACAACCGCGTCGTCGCAATGGCAACAGGAATGACGAGAACAATGACGCCAATCATGATGGCGATCAACGCACTCGCAACAGAGGTCAACCCGTGCGCGCTATTTTTCAAGGCAGCCGCAATCAACAAGATCGGCAGATGACTTTCGCGGTCGTTCCTCAGTTGGGTCCGGAGACCCTGACCACCTACAATCGGGCAGAGTTAATGAATCCTAAGATTCAGTGCCTAGATGTCGCCGGAAACTGTGACGTTGCCTTGTTGACCTTTCACCTCGAAGGAAATCGTGTCGAAGCGATTCTCCACAACACTCCGGCGCGTGTGATGGTCAATACTCAAAATGTAAACGGTCCCCGCGGGGAAATTCTGAAGAGCTATTTTCGTTCAACAATAGGCGACCCGA
>CALCCV010000461.1 GCA_937900305.1 uncultured Pseudobdellovibrionaceae bacterium
CGTGACTTTCAAAACTGAAGAGGAAGTTCGGGCAGCCCAAGCGGCGGCGGCAAAGCGAAGCTCCTCTGACGGCGCTGAAAGCGCCTAGTACTATCCAGCGCTGGAAAGCCGACTATATTCGGCGCTGAAACTCTTTTCAAAGATTTCACAAAAAGAGCTTTCGCAAGGAGGCTCTAAAACTTCCAACAGTCAGTTTACATCCATCGTTCTTGCCAAAACCTAAATCAGCCTCATCTTAAATCGAGCTCATATAGCAGGCACCGGGTGAATTTATTTTTCACAAACAACGCCCTCGACCCACAGACATTGCCAGAGTTCGCCGGCGGGGTTTGCCCAAAATAAAGCAAAGTGACACCGCGGTCCTGCGTCGATTGGAACAGGCCAAAAAATCGATGTGGGAAGTCCCGCACCAGCAAGCAATCTGCGCTGAATGTTCGCCATTTGCACGGCCGCCGTCGTGAATTGCATTCTGTCGTCCGACGACTAGTCAGAGGTCCTGCATGCAACCTTTGGCGGCAGATATTGTGATTGTGATTTTCAGCAAATCTGTTGGGCCATTGAAAAATTTAGTCTTACAAGCTGAGACCTGAGAGAGAAAAAGCTTTGAATCCCGCAGGTTCTCATTCCTATAATCAGATACAGGTCGATGTATTGACCAGCGAAGGAGAAATTATGGCCGATGAGAAGTCCGCTCCGCAAAAGCCAACGCAGCTGCCCCTGCTGCCTTTGCGAGATCTCATCATCTTTCCCCATATGATGATGCCGTTGTTTGTAGGTCGCGAGAAGTCCATCAATGCTCTGGAAGAAGCCATGAGCAAGCAGACGGACATCATCCTGGCTGCACAAAAAGACGCGAAGACAAACAATCCCGAACCGAAAGACATTTATTCAGTTGGAACGATCGGCACGATCATTCAATTGTTGAGATTGCCCGACGGCACCGTCAAAGTGCTGGTCGAAGGCAAGCGCCGAGTCCGGATCAAATCCTTCACTGCCAATGACAACTATTTTATTGCCCACTTTGAAAACATCGTCGAAGAGATTGAAAATCCGGTTGAAGCCCAAGCGCTGTTGCGTTCGGTGAAAACCACTTTCGAAGCCTACGTCAAATTGAACAAACGCATCCCCCCAGAAATTCTGATGCGCGTTTCTTCCATCGAAAGCGAAGGCGAGCTCGGGGACATCATTGCCGCCCAACTCAACCTCAAACTTGAAGACAAACAAAAAGTGCTTGAGATCTTTGATCCCTCTAAACGCCTTGAGCATCTGTTGAATTTAATGACCGGCGAAATTGAGATTCTCGAGGTCGAGAAAAAAATCCGCTCGCGCGTTAAAAAGCAGATGGAAAAATCGCAAAAAGAGTACTACCTCAACGAGCAAATGCAGGCGATCCAAAAAGAGCTTGGTGAAAAAGATGATTACCAAGCCGAGCTGCAAGATCTCGAAGCCAAGTGCAAAGCCAAAAAAATGAGCCAAGAAGCTCGCGACAAGTGCCTGAAAGAGATCAAAAAACTCAAACTCATGTCACCGATGAGTGCCGAAGCCACTGTGGTTCGTAACTACGTAGACTGGGTCTTAGCGCTGCCTTGGACCGAGTACTCGGCCGAAAATCACAATATCAAACATGCCCAAAAGATTTTGGACGACGATCACTGGGGCCTTGAAAAGGTCAAAGAACGCATTCTCGAGTACCTCGCGGTTTTATCGATCGCCAAAACATTGAAGGGTCCTATTCTGTGCTTAGTCGGCCCTCCCGGCGTTGGTAAAACTTCACTCGCGCGTTCGATTGCGACGTCTCTCAATCGCCAATTTGCCCGAATATCTTTAGGTGGAGTGCGTGACGAGGCCGAGATTCGTGGTCACCGCAAAACTTATGTCGGAGCTATGCCCGGCAAAATTCTTCAAGCTCTTCGCAAAGTCGACAAGGGCAACCCGATTTTGCTGCTAGATGAAATTGATAAAATGGCTAACGACTTCCGCGGCGATCCGTCGGCGGCGATGCTCGAAGTTCTGGATCCTGAACAAAATCACACGTTTCAAGATCATTACCTCGAAGTTGAATACGATCTTTCCAAAGTGATGTTCATCGCTACGGCCAACTCTCTGCACACTGTGCCGCGACCTTTGCTCGATCGGATGGAAATCATTTCGATCGAAGGGTACATCGAGCAAGAAAAGTTTCACATTGCCAAAAACTATCTGATTCCAAAACAGATCGAAGGCCACGGCTTAACGGATTACAAAGTCTCGTTTCAAGAAGGAGCCATTCGCCACGTGATTCGTTTCTACACGAAAGAATCTGGCGTGCGAAATCTCGAGCGACAGTTTGCCAACGTCTGCCGTAAACTTGCCAAAGAGATTGTGATGGAAGAAGCCGTCACTGAATTCAAAGGCAAACCCGGCGCTGTCAAAAAAGTCAAAGCGATCGTCGTCACTCCCCAAAAAGTCACTGATCTTTTGGGACCTGCCAAATACAAATACGGCAAAATCGAAGATCAAAACGAAGTGGGACTTACCAACGGAATGGCTTGGACCGAAGTGGGCGGAGATCTGCTGCCCGTCGAAGTTTCCGTCGTTCCCGGCAAAGGCAAGTTCACAGTGACTGGCCAATTGGGTGACGTGATGAAAGAGTCTTGCTCAGCCGCCATGAGCTACGTGCGATCTCGAGGACCACTCTTTGGCTTTGATCGCGAGTTTTTCTCTGGTATAGATGTACACATCCATTTGCCCGAAGGTGCGGTTCCTAAAGATGGGCCGTCGGCAGGGATTGCTCTAACCACCTCTATCGTTTCAGCGATCACTAAAATCCCTGTACGACGAACAGTGGCCATGACCGGCGAGATCTCTCTGCGCGGGCGTGTGCTTCCCATCGGTGGTTTGAAAGAAAAAATCTTGGCCGCCCACCGCGGTGGCATCAAGATGATCATTTGCCCGAAAGAAAACGAAAAGGATCTTCGCGATATTCCGAAAGAAGTGTTGAAAGATTTAAAAGTGATTTTGGTCGATCACGTTGATCAGGTTTTAATCAATGCCCTCGACATCAAAAATCCGAAAGAGCTTTTCAAACTTCAAAAAGAGCCCGAATACGGCATCAAAGCCAAATACACGGGCCAATCGCAACACGCGCATTGAACTTGAATCGGGTGTTGATTCCCAATGAGTCCCGATGATTCACAAAAATTCCATTTAAATGTAGGAGAGGCCCGAGCTCTCCTTTTTTTAAGGGAGCACGTCACTAGCTCCCAAAGCCCCCACCTCTTCACACCCAACTCTGCAGTCCGCATCATGATCTGCCGCTTCATTGCGCAAGCATTTGGCCTTTCCGTTGACCAAAAAAACAGAATCTGTAAGAAATTGATCCTCTGTGAAGAAACCCTGTCGAAACTCTGATGAAAAACTCAAATTCTTAAAAAGACAGACTACCTTAAAGAAAGACTCACTGGATGGATCTGACTTCGGCCGAAAAAGAACTCGAACTCGGCAAACTCTATTGTGACCGAGGCGACTACGAAACAGCCCTCAAGCATCTTTTAGTTGCGAAAGATATTTTTCGGGCTGAAAAATCTCACACGTTGTTTTTGAAGACGTTCAATTTGGTATTGCGCATACACGCTGAGCGCGAAGAGTACGAAAAAATTCATGACTACAAAGAGGTGCTGCAAGATTTAGTGATCAAAGAGGGCCTCGAACTGTCCTCAAAAACTTACTACACACTCAGTCTTTGCGCGACCTACAAAGGTCAGTGGGAATTGGCGCTAGACTATCTGCAAAAGGCACTCGCCATTGGCCTTTCCACCGACACCAAGGAAGACATCTGTTACGCCATCTTCGGAATCGCCACAACGTATTCGCGTCCCGAGATGGGGCGGTTTCAAGATGCTCTCAAAGAGATTTACAATCTTCAGGTGTTTTTTCAGGTTTACAATTTTCCTGAGTTGAGAGTTTCGGTCGAAATTTTAAACGCCGATATTTTGCGACAGCTGAAAAAATATGACGAAGCCATTGATATTCTTTGGAAGGCCTATGATCTCATCAAGCTGACCAAAAACATGACTTCAGGGTCTTATTTGCTCGGTGCACTCGGAAATATTTATTTCGAAATGGGCGATAAAGACATGGCTCGAATGTATCTTTCTTTGGCCCACAAGACAGTCGACCCCAAAAATCAAGTTCGTTTGAGTCGCATGATTAAATTCTGGCTAGATAAGATTGGAACCGAAACCCAACAGAGTTTTGATTTGATCTTCGACGAAATCAATCATTCTGTAGTGGAAAGAAAACTCGGTCGAATTGATTTTAAAAACCAATTTATTCTTTTAGATTTGTTAAAACTCTTTGTTCAAAACCAGGGCGCGGTTTACTCAAAAGAGTTCTTGGTGGAAAACGTATGGAAGCAGCCGTACGATCCATCAATTCACGACAATAAAATTTATGTTACGATCAAAAGATTGCGCAAACTCATTGAACCCGATTATGAAAAACCAAAGTATATTTTTCGGGCGAAAAACGGTTACTACATGAACAAATCGGCACGTGTTCATTTTGAAACCGTGATGTGAGATTAGCGATCACGTTTCTTGGGGGAAAATGTTATGGAGAAACTCAAAAGAATCTTAGCTCTGACTGCAGGTCTAACAGCTGGATTGATTTTCATAGCGCCGAACTCGGCGTTGGCCTTCAAACAAAGTTACAGCCAAATTAGCAAAGAGTGTTCGACTCGCGTTTTTGGCGATCGCTTCATTCCGTGGCCCTGGGGCAAGGAGATCGATATCCCATGGACCGAGATGCAAGGAACTTGGCGCATCGAAAGCGAATCCCATAAATCTTATTTCTCATTTAAAGTGGTTGATGCCGAACACCAAGAGTTCCGTCAATTGCAAGTGACTGAGCTTTCAGCTCGAACTTGCCAAAAAGTTTCCTCGGGATTGGGTTGGGAAGCCGATAATGTCGTCAAAGCAGTTCTTCGCACGGACGGCTCCCCTGAACGACAGGTCTTTGCCCTGCGCGGCTTCAACACCGCCGACGTGCCCTGCTTGTCTTTGCCGCAAGAGCAGCAACGCGTGATGGTCGTCAGCCTCCGAAACATGACAGCCATTGAGTCTGATCACTATATGATCTCAAAAATTTCGAGCTCCCAAAATGATTGCCCGATTGAAGAGTGATCCGAAAAAGTATTCGACAAAGCAAAAAAGCCTTGTTAGATAACCGACTTCCCTGACAATTCTCTTGTTGGGGGAAGCTCTCAGGGAGTTAGCTCAGTTGGTAGAGCGCCACCCTTACAAGGTG
>CALCCV010000462.1 GCA_937900305.1 uncultured Pseudobdellovibrionaceae bacterium
CTTTGCTGACATTTGGGCCTTTTTCCCTGTGAGTTGCGAATGCTTTTTCGGATCAGTGAAAATTTTGAAAATGTGCTCTGGTGAGATTTTGAATTTCACCTTTTGTTTTATCGTTTTACACATCCTGGCTTCCCGCTCTGACTACTTTAATTTGCGCCAGCTCATTGAGCTGAACAGAACCCTCTTGATACCTGAGCAGTTTTTGTCCAGTGGTAAATCGACGAAGTTCCGAATTCAGGCGATTGATGCTGACCCGCAATCGATCTTGAGAATAGATATTTACATCTTCCTGCCAAAGGATTTGAATTAAATCCTTTTCAGAGCGCTCTCGACTGCCGGAAAAAGCCGAAATGAGCAGAAGGAGATTTTTTTTCTTAGCCAAATCTAAGGTTTCATTGGCCAAGCAAAGCTGACCATCACTTTGCAAAATGATTTCTAATCGACCTTGGACTGAGCGACATCTGGCCAACAAATCCAAATATATTTTTTGGTCCGTAATGGAAGAGGCTTTGATCCAAAGCTGTAAGCGCCGGGCGGCCTCGCCATCATAGCCTTGAATCATATACCAAAGTTTGACTCGCGAAAAGGGAGAGACATTCAGATTTTGTACATCTTCTAAAACCAAAGAGCCTGGGCGAAGGTGAATCTGAAGGAGGGCCCGTTCATAATCGTGATGTGGTTCAAAGTCAGTGATAATTTTCAAAATCTCGATGGGTAAATTCCGCTTACGGAGAAGGTGCAACTCCAATAAATCATAAAGAAACCATTGCAACACATCCCGATTTTTTTCGGCATACGTCGAGCACATCAAGCCAACGACCTGATTTAACTCGGTGGTCGACAGCAGCGTCATCTCTGCCATCAGAATTGCATGACGTGTTTCGTGAACATGAAAAATCTCATCTCCCTTCGCGGCGAGCATGGTGAGTTTTCGATAATAGGGCAGAATCTCATCCGCCTCGAAAAACAGGGAGTGACAAAGTAAAATCTGTATCAAGGCTCTTCGCTGCCAAACAGGCGCAATTTCAGAATGTCGAAAGCACTCTTTGTAAAGCGCTAACGCCTCAGAAACGCGACCGGACTCTTCAAGAAGTTTTCCACAGGAAATCGCAGCGCGCACCCAGTTCTCGCCGATGACATCAAACTTCAAATTGCGCAAGGTCGACAACAAACTGTCCAGATTGTCTTCCCAAGCCAAGTGCTTTTCTTGCATATAATAGCCCAAGAGCAAGTCGGCCTTGAGAAGAATGTGGCTGCCAAATCGTTGCAAGCAATCTTCAAAAATTTCGACGGCCGAAACATAGTCGCATTTTGAGAAAGCTATTTTTCCTTCGATGTGAAATTTTTTACGAATCAACGCGGGTTCATTGAACTCTCCCTCTCTGAGCAATGCACGCGACTCTTCCAATCGGCCGGCAAAAACAAACTCTTCAGCTCGTTGCAATCGTTCTGCTGGATTCATGAGCCACCCCCGGGAATGCTGGGTCGTGGACCCCCACGCTGATTCGTGTTTCCGTTCTTCACCGGAGTGAATCTCGAAAAAAAATCGCAAACTGAAATTTCTCCGTTTTGAGTGTTCAACATCGACCACTTTAAATTAGTAATAAGCATTTCAGGTTTTTCAATCAATCCCATCACTTTTCTGCCATGCTCAACGCTTTCGTGGCGAAGAATTTTTTGGAATGATGGGATGCCTCTCGTCAGATCGAGCTGCGACTCATTCTCCTCGAGCTGAAAGGAGGAAATTTGAGAATACATCGGGTGAGCTTTCAGCTGAGTTGTCGCCGGAAGCGAGCAAAGCTGTAGGGATGTATTCGGCTCAGTGCCCAAGATCTGTGATGCAAAATCTTCACTTCTGAGCGCGGCGAACCAATCCGCTAAAATGGGATGCCGAGAAAAGAGAACTTGATCGATCGAAAGTGGCGTGGTGACACCCGTCCTTTCGCCTTCGCGATTGAATCTTGCGGTCAATTCCTGGATATTTTCGGGATCAGAGATCTCGCCCAGAGCATCCAAAGACATCGCCAGCTCATGCAACACGATTCGATCTCGTAAGCCCGTGTCTATCAGATGATCCAAATTTAAGAAAACCAAGGTGCGATAGTTCGAAGTCCAGGAGTCCAGCGGATAGGAAGAGGCTCTGTGAAACACAGGTATCCATTGGCGTGGGCTGGGAGTGCTAATTCCATCACTATCGAAATTCTCGAGAAGACATTTTGCAGGGGAGTTTTTTAAGAGATCTTGGGTCTTAGAAAGGGAAAGTCCCAGAAAATTTGCAACATCGTTTTCAGAAATGAAATTGAACTCACAGAACTTTTCCGAGCTGGGCAAAGCAAAAATACTTTTGTAAGCGCTATGGAGCCAAGACGCCATCAGCGCTTTTTCATTTTTGCAGCGATAAAGCGGCATGGGAGCTTTTGTTATCAGAGAAAATTCAATGATCACACCCGAGCTTGATGCCTCTTGCTCGCCTTCGCACAAGATCTGAGGCTCGGCCTTAGCGTGAAAAACCAAAAGACTAACGATTGCCAATCCCAAAATCCAAAACTTCATTTCACCAATCTTCAAATGGGCAAGTCGACCGAGCACCTAAGCCTCCAACCACTCCAAGTTCGCGGTGCATTTGTTTTTCTCTGCTTTCCATTTCAATCTATTTCAATCCGTTTCAAAAAACAGGCCAGCCAGGCTCCTAAAATTCTACAATTTTCAAGAAATCGGAAATCTTTCGCAGTTCTGAAATCCATTTGGTTTTGTGGATAGCTTGAAATCCGCTCCATTGCAGCTGCGTTTCGCGATCTCTAAACGAAGTTTTTGAGAGGTCAAGTTTAGCGCGCCAACGTCAGTGGCCTAGCCAGTGACGTGATCAGTGGCGGGAGCTGCTGGACACGTTCAAATCATAGATTGCCCCAGTTCGCAAAAGTCCATTTGATCTAGCTCTAATTTGAGACGACCTCAATACCTAACGAGGATCCGGACGCCCATCTTGATTCACACATTTAAAAAAAATCCACTTGTCTCAAACAGAGACTTTCCACCTAAGTGCCAGACCTTACATTCAAACTGCAAATTGAAAGTTGTCTGAAATTCACAGGATCTCAACAAGAGACATCGAAATTTGGAAGGCAAATGGTATTCTTTATTCAGCAGACTTTGGTGCTGTGTGGAATCGAGGGGGATTGTGCAAAACAAAAAAGAACTCATTGCGATTGTATTTCTATCCTCAATGGCCCTGCTCATCAGTGCCTGTGGCGGAATTGAAAACCGCGCCACTACAAAATCGAGCGTGAAGGCGTTGAGCGACAGTGCGGCTGGCGATGGAAAACTACTGTTTCAAACCCACTGTGCCACTTGCCACGGAAATTTTGAAACCACCAATCGCAAGGGTACGACATCGGCGCAAATCACGGCCGCCATTTCGAGTATTCCAAGCATGAATTTTTTGACGGCTCGTTTGACCCCCCAACAAATTGAAGTCATCGCCCGATCGCTGGC
>CALCCV010000463.1 GCA_937900305.1 uncultured Pseudobdellovibrionaceae bacterium
CCTGCGACCCTCTGGTCCCAAACCAGATGCGCTACCAGACTGCGCTACTCCCCGAACTCTGGATTAAAATGTGAAGGTCAATCTAAAGAGTCCACTTTCAAAAAGCAAATCTATTGTTGGGGATTTGCAGAGAGATTTGGATCGCATTCGCCAATCAAGCCTGATTTGCTATCAACTTGGGCAAAATTTCTATTTTCCACTCATCGAGGCCGCGATCGCATCTTCTTTTGGAATCGAGGGCCAGTCTTCATACGCCGGCCAGTTGGCCGGTCGGGGCTCAATGGCCTCTTTGTGCTCTAGAAATCCAACGAAGGAGCAAATGAAGGCCTCGAAGGCGTGGTGATTGCGAATCAAGATCTTGCGATCTTGCTCATATATAAAAACGGTTTGTCGCTCCAAAAAAGCCTCTAAAATTGCGTGCCTTGCATCTTCACCGCCCACACTTTTGCGAAACGAACGAAGATGACTCTTCATCACTTGCATGCCGCGGCCCAAACGCCAAACCGCTGCGTTTGTAGGAACTTCTCGCCAAGGCATTTGAATGCGTTTTTTTAGAAAAATCGCCCGCGCTAAAAGAGGTGCCGCATTTGATCCCAATGCGTGTTGAGTTTGAAATGGTTCATCGTATTCAGTTTGCAGATACAGATCGATACAGCGCTGAGTATAAGGTGTAAAAACCTTACGAGGACGCTTTTTTCTTCGCTGATCATTTTCGTACGCCCACATCCAGCGAATATGAGGCTCTTGACAGGCTTCGTGACCAGGACATGGCAATGAACAAAGAATACAGGACGGAAGTCGAAACGGAACATCGGTGTGCAAAGAGACGGCCCGAGATTGCAAACTCAAAAGATCTTGCACGAGAAGTGTGTCTCCTGAAAGTTCATCTTCAGGTTTAATTTTTTCAATGACCTTTGATAAAAATAGACGCCGCTGTTGAGGGTAGTAATCTAGCGCCGCCAAACTCGCTTTGTCGGTTTTACCGCCCCCCAGAGAGAGACCTAAAAATCGAATGAGATCTTTTTCATGACTCAAACCACACCTATCCCTGCAAAACAGGTTTGGCATTCAGGGGACGAAATCCATTTTGCGAAACCCAAGCTTCAACGCCTTCACGGTCATGACCATCGCGAAGCCACAGCAACACGCAACCCCCGCCCCCCGCTCCGCAAATCTTCACAGAAAATTTCTTTTCGCGCGCGCCTTCCGAGATCAATTTTTCGATTTCGGGACTTGAGAAATGAGGAGTCAGCTGAAGCCGATACTTCAGCTCGTCAGCAAATATCTGATCTAATCGATGCCACTCGGCGGATTCAATCACGGCCTTCAATGATCGCGAGACCAACGCAATTCCCTCCAGAGCCGCCATCACTTGAAGGTCGCCGGCCACCGCCGCTTTCAGAACTTCAAAGTTATTCAGGCCCGAGTGATGAGCGCGTCCAGTATGGACTAACAAAAAACGTCGATCAAAATCTGCCGGCAATGTCGATGAGGTGGTTAAAGATATTGCATCTGGAGTGTAATGGATCACGTGGAGCCCCGAAACAATCGCAGGAATATAATCTTGCGTACCTGTCGGAGTTCTCAATAACTTGGCTTCTAAATTGTGGGCGAGATTCATCAACGGCAAAGTTTCTAATTTCATTTCCCCTTTGGCCTGAGCAAATGCCCGCAAGAGGGAAATCATCAAACTTGAGCTTCCACCAAGTCCACCACCCACCGGACTTTCAGACTGTGTCGTCAATGAAAACCCCGAAGCTAAAGGATGTTGCTTTTCGACCAAGTGATAAAGCTTTAGGTAAGGATCGGTGGCCTTGCGAAACTCTTCAACGTTGCTAAATTGCCAGATTCGATCAAGGTCCCGACTTTCAATTCGCACACTCGGAGATTGCAAAACCTCTAATGTGGCCCGGGTAAAAATCGAAATCGAGACGTTGATCGTGTAAGCCTCACCCAAGAAAGCAAACAGGGGCCACATATCTAATGTGCCCCCAGCAAGATCCACCCGGGTTGGTGAAGCCACTTCCCAAATCATCAAGGAGCATCCTTGCCTGTCGGTGTTGCACCCGCAGGATGAGTTGCTTCGGGCGATCCGCCTGGTGGTGGTTCCGCCGCGGCGGCCGGTTTTTCAGCTTTAGCTTGAGTGATCTGCTCGACGTCCCAAGCTTTCACTGTGCCCTCGTCCATCGCAAAGGGTTCGGCAAACGCCGTTGTTTTCATCAAAACGACATTGGCATCAACCCCGTTGAGCTTGAGTTTAATTGGTGCAGTCCAATCGAGCCCCAGCAAATCTTTTCCGTCGGCACTCATCAAACGAAGGTGGCGATCCGCACTCTTGAAAAGATTTTGAGTTTTGGAATCGAGATAGTGAGAAACCTGAGCCTCACGAACTTTGGTCAGAAGATTGACCACTTTGGCCTGCTGCGACTCATGTTCAGGTGGAGACTTGTCGATCTTCCAATTGCCACCCGCCTCTTGTTGCAATGCTAGGTCATGGCGAGGCCCTTTGTATTCAATCTTTTTGATGTCACCAGCGGCGAGAACAAATGGAAGTTTGCCATCGCGAAAGCCGTTTTCAGAGAGGTTCATCACCTTACCAGTTTCAAAGCCATCCAACTTCACAACCAAATTTGGCTCGCTGACCAAGCCATAAAAGATATTGTCTTTGCTCTTGGCAATTTGAACTGTCCAAGTGGGTTTGTTTGTTTGAGCCGCCTCTTTCAAAAATAAACTGACGTGCCCTGTGGGACTAGCCAACCCAAAAGTCTTCTTGTCAGTGGTCGAAGGATCTAAAAATTCAAGGGCCTTCATATTGCCAATCCCAGTGATCGCTTCACGAACTTTGGTTTGATCAAGTTTCCAATCTGGATGCTTCTCATTGATCCACTGGGTGTCCTTCATAACCAAGGTGAATTCACCTTGGCTATTTTTGATGGTGACTTTATCAACATCAGCCGTTTTTTTTCGAAAAACTTTTTTTTCGCGAAAATCAGAAAAGGTTTTACCGGTGCGACCCAGCCACAATCCACTGCCCACCAAAACTTTGTTTTCATCGTCTTTGCGAAGAAAATAATTTCCTTCGAAGTCTTTTTGGGCTGAAACTTTAATGGCCACTGATTTGCCCGCATTGTTTTTTAAAATGAAGGTGGCGAGAGGTTTATCGAGTCCATAATCAGCCCAATTGATATCCGCGCCCTCTTTAGCCACCCGATTTGACTTGTCATCGATTAGCTCGGTCACAAACTGATCGGCCATCTCGTTGGCGGCAGCGTCGTGGATCGGCTTTTCAAGATTCCAACCGTCCGTCGCCTTCGTCACCAAGATCGGATCATTTTCCCTGGCGATTTCAAAAGAAACAATTTGATCTTTTTCGAGTTGATAAATTTTGCTCTGCTCAGTTTTGACTTTTTCGTCGGCTTCTTTTTTCTTAAACTCAAAGAAATAAGTGTAAAGCCCCAAGAGAACAACCACTCCCAAAAGAACCAATGTGCTTTTGTTTTTCATATCAGGCACTTCTCCTTTTGACAAAAAACACGATGCCCGCGATCAAAAGTGCAAAGGGCATCAGAAAGACATATCCCAACATCATAAAACTTTTGGTCGGGGTGAGGGTCATCGCTGTAACAGCGGGATCTTTCGGCGCTATGCTGATCAAGTCCGTCTCTTTGCCCAAATAAGCAAAGGTGTTGTAAGCGAAATCTCGACTGATCTTTTGCGACACCGAAAGGTTGTTATACAAATCGGCATCGCCAGTGACGACAGCCATGAACTCTTTGCCATCGGCCGCACCAGGGAACTTTCCCTTTAGCGAAGTTGCCACGTTGAATTCGGAAGGCGCGCCAATTTTCGCAGGGTTCTCCAGATCCGCCAGTGAATCCACTTGAACAGTTCCCTGATAAGTTTTGATGAGATCTTCGTAAGTGATATTCGCCGGGGTTTCGGTCAAACGAATCAATGCCTGAGGTTGTTTCAACTGCATGTACTCGTTTGGCGAAATGTTTTTTACCAATTCACTGCTCTGACTGGCCGAAAAGCCGATCACTGGTGCTTTGGGTTCCACCACCATTTTACCGCTGATGTCTTGCACCGCAGTTCCCGAAAATTTGTTCGACACCATCAAACCCATCTTTGCCAGCAGCGGAGCAAGCCCGGCCTCTCGTTTTGGCTCGAGTGCCAAAAGCACCGACCCACCCCGAGCCAAATACGCTTCGATCGCCGCAATGGCCGGCGGGAAGTAATCTTGCTTGGGACCCACGATGGCCAACACGTCTGCGTCGTCTGGAATCTTTGGAGACGTATTTAGATTTAAAGTTTTTACTGAAAATCGAATGGCCTCGAGAGGCGCCTTCATCAAGCCCGCACCTTCACGAGTCGTGGTGTCAGCCATGTCCGCTTCACCAGCTCCCTGAGCCCAATAGATGATCTTATCTTTTTCTCGAGTGGCCTTGATCATCGCATTCGTGAGTTCCTGCTCATCATCAAATTTTTCAACCCGATTGCGTCGACCTTTGTACTCAACAAACGCCAACCCCGTTCCTTTATTGACCCCGTACTCTTCAACCAGCTTTGGCTTCTCATCCATATCGACAAACTCAAGAGTCACTTTTTCGCTGACATCTTGATACAACCGAATGGCCCTGCGAAAACGATCCTTAGCTTGATCAATTCCTTCCATTCCTTTTTGATAAAAAAGGCGAACCTTCACTTCATCATCCAAAGCTTTAACAACTTTGATGGACTGATCTGACAACGAGTTGAGTCGAGCCTGGGTCATATCAAAAGTTTTGTAGTTTCTGATCGAGAGAACGTTAACCAAAATCAAAACCACCAACACGAGCAAAATCATCACACCCATATTCATGCCGTTTTTAGTCGTTTTGGTTGTGAAAAAATCCACCAACAGATGGCGCTCGAAGTAAGCCGTCAGCACAAAAAAGAAAACCGTTAATCCGAGCTGGACCCATAAGAACGGCATCCACCCATTCAGAATAGATTTGGAAGCCACGAAGCTGATCAAACTCAGCATCGCTAGTCCGAGACCTAATTTACCTAATTTTGTCATGTGCTCCTCCAACGCGAAGACTCGATCACTCGCTCAGCTAAAAATACGAAGAGGACCAACAAGCTGACGATGTAAACCACGCTGCTTGTTCGAACGGTGCCATTCACCAACTCGCCCAGATGATTGCCAAGAGAAATGTGTTCAAAGATTTGACGGCCCAGATTTGAGTCCACCATTTGACTGCCACTGGCAACGAACCAGATAAAAATATTCAACAACAGCGAAATCACAAAAGAAATAAATACTGACTCGGTCAAACTGGAACAAAATAGATCAATCGCGCTGTAAAGATAGCCCAGCGCCAAGATCGCACCGAACGAAAGGAAAAACGAAGGCCAATGCACGGTCGCAAACGTCGTCGTCAACAACGGATACGAAATCGCAATTGCCATGAAAATCGAAATGACCGCACACATGGCCATAAATTTTCCCAAAACTATGTCTAACGAAGACACGGGGCTCGTCATCAATAAGTCAAAGGTGCGATTCTTTTTTTCTTCCGACAAAAGCCGCATCGAAAATGCAGGCACGATCAGGAGTAACATCAAATTCAAAACTCCCAAGTGCTGCATGAACACAGAGGTCTGAATGTTGAGGGCCTCTTTGGGCACCCCCGGTCGCATCACCGATTCGGACAAATTTTTGCTAAATCCCATCAATTGAATATAATAAAGCCCGCCATAAAGCGCGCTGCTGACAAAACTAATGATATAAAAACCAGGAGAGCTTAGGAAAGCTCGAATCTCCTTAGCCGCGATTGTCAATGTTCGACCACTTATCATTGCATTCTCCTCATCACTTCTGCAGTTCGGGGGTTGAAGAATTTAACGTTGCCGCTTTGCCATTTTCGACGCCGTGACCATAGGCATCGCCGTAGGTCAGCTTCAAAAAGACGTCTTCCAAATCCACTTTGGCTGGCGAAAACTCCAGCAAACCCAGATCAGCTTCGACAATCTTTTTGGCGACTCTTTCCAGCGCTTCGTCACCCAATTCTAAAGACACTCGCCAATCGCGACCCGTCGACAACTTTTCGGCCGTCATAAAACCAGGTACAGTTTTCAGCAGCGCTCCTAGATCAGCGGACTCTTTTCGCAAACGCAATTGCACGACACCTTTGGCTTGACCATAACTCGACAGATTCTTGATGGAATCTTGCGCCACGATTTGACCTTGATGAATAATAATCGCCCGATCACAAGTGGCCTGCACTTCTGACAAAATGTGCGTGGAGAGAATGATCGTGTGTTTCCCCCGCAACTCTTTGATCAAGTCGCGAATCTCAGCGACCTGCACGGGATCAAGGCCAACTGTTGGCTCATCCAAAATCAAAACTTCAGGATCTGAAACTATCGCTTGCGCAATGCCAACGCGCTGACGGAATCCTTTCGAAAGATTGTGAATC
>CALCCV010000464.1 GCA_937900305.1 uncultured Pseudobdellovibrionaceae bacterium
AATCATCTGGACGACAAGAAGTCTACAGTTTCCGTGTCCAAATCCTATTATGAGCATGGCGATGCGGAACACCACTTGAGTTACAGGACTTTATTTCTTCAACAAATTTTTCAGTCAGCCAATCGCGATAAAGGCTTAATAATTCTCCGGACGACCACAAGAATTCGTTTTCTTCGGCATCCGGTGCGATCTCAACGAATGGCTTCGACACAAATGTATGGAAAACGTGGATGCCTTGAGGATTTGTTTGTGCTTTACAAGCGTCAATAAAAACTTTTCGTTTTTCAGGAAACAGATACTGAAGAGTGCCTGAGGAAAAAATCACGTCGTATTTTTCGACCGGCATGTATTCATTAATATCTGCTACAAATGCATTCAAGAAAATTCCAGCGCGATCGGCATTTTCCAGCGTCTTTGAAACTCCGGTAGGAGCTAAGTCAAAAGCTGTTACATCATATCCATTTCGAGCCAGAAAGATTGCGTTTCCACCTTCTCCCGATCCAATCTCCAGTACTTTGGGTTTTCGATTTATTGGAGGGAGAAGTTCAAGAACTTTAAAGGCCATACTCGACGGCCGAAACTGCCAATAGTTTTCCTTCGTTTGATATCTTCTTTCGTAGTCGGTCTCTTTCATAGAGGCGCATCACGGGATTCGGTATTAGGCTCAAAACCAGGACGCACGATGCGTCTGGATTCCGGAGCTAGGTAGTCTACATAGGAAAGATCTAGGAGATCAGCCGCTTGAATTTCAAAGGCTTTCATTAAGTTTGCAATTTTGACATGTTGCTGGTTCTGCTCCTGTTCGCTGTCGTTAGCACATACCGCTTCGAATTCGATGAAGGTTCCAAGGTTAACCACCTCATCGAGGTGGATTCGAACATTCTCGAAGAGAAAAACCTCACGCTTTTTATCAACGACAAATTCAACACCTAGCAAATTATCAAATAAATTTTTTACAAGAGTTGGGTTGTCGACTGACATCAACGCGTAGTCGCTTTTCATTGGTCCGGCCTGATAACCTTTAATGTAAGGAATTAGCTGTGCCGACTCATTGTTTATTTCTCGAAGTTTGAGTCGCCCAATCTTCGTAGCAAAATAGGTGTCGACCTGGTGAAGAATACCCAGATACGCTGTCTGAATTTGCATAGCCGTAGCACGGGCTTTTTTAAGATCATTGCAACGGACTTTGATTTCTATATTTGCCATAGGGACTTGTATCTAACAGGCCCAACCTTGTCAAAAGCAGGTCCAAACCCAAATCTTGAGAAGACGGAAGGCTGTTCCTTTGCGACCAGGATTGCCGTTCAGGCCGGAAAACGTCTCTGCTAGCCGTTCCGTAGGCGATCCGGGGGATATACTTTCACGGATAGACTTCAAACTTTTCCACTTGATCAAGAGCTTCGTCCCAATTTGCCTTACTCGCCATGTGAATATGACCCGTTGGAGCGAACTCTACGTCACAATCCAAACTGCCTGCCGGAACAACTATGCTTCTATCTGCTTTAACCGTCGGCAAAGCTGAGCCACAAATTTTGCAGAACGAGTTTAAAAATCTAGTATTAGCCACCTGATATATCGACACGAATTCCTCTCCTGAGATCCAACTGAAACTCGCTGTCTTCGAAAATAGGTTTGCTCCGTGAGCAGACCCTGTTTTCTTTCGACATCGGCTGCAATGGCAAAAAAAGAATTTGTCAAAATTCCCGGTGATCTCAAATTCGACTGCCTTACACAAACATGAGCCGGAATAGTTTTTCATCAAAGTCCTATAGATTGTAAAGTTGTAAGAGATTTTCGGTTGACTCAACCTCTTGGTCAATAAGGAAATCGACTTGTTGAAAAACCCACCCCGTCAGAGATTGTACTTTACATAATAAGTTGAAAGAGAGCGGATTCACTACGTTTATTGGAGCGTCCATCCCCAACAACGCCAGCGAAAGTTCAATTCAACGAAGGCCAAGGCTACCTCACGTCTGCATTACAAAGGTCCCTCTGTAAACCGCCCCCTCCATCCTTGGATATAATGTCTGCCAAATCAGGGTTAGTAATGGTCTTGCCATTTCCATCGTCAATTTTGATATTTGTCCATTTGGTCTCTTCTAAATTGATTCCTCCACCCATAAATTTTTCGATAAGCCAAAAGTATTTTCTCAAGCATTTTTTGTAGTGCGATCTTGTTGCTTTTTCTAACGAATATAGATTTCTTGTTGTTCCATCAATTGCCATGCAGGCATGCATAAGCGCCTCTTGCTTATGATTTCCCTCGAAAACTTCAATTGAGCGGATAACGTGAGCTTCCAAATTCATAATTTGTATCTCCAGAGGGGGGCCTAGAAGCCAGTTAGTTTTATTCGAGTTGGACATCACTATTTTGATTCAAAACTTGCCTATCCAATTGCCGATTTAAGTCCGAAAAGTGTCCAAATTCTATCGGGAAACATAGGGAAGTCACATTCAAATGACTTCGCTAAGCTATCGATTCTCCGTCCTGAAAGGAATTTTCCCCGCCTAGTAACTCATTGAAATTACTCAGTTGGGAAAATTTGGTGGAGGTGTTGGCCCTACTGTAAAATCAATAACTTAGGCGACTCGGAACATCAAGCGGTACTCACTGATTGTGGTCAGCTATTCCTACGAGCAATCACTTCGATGACATGCCACAACTTTTCCCCTTGGAAAGTCGTCTGGCCTACTTTTTTTATCTCTTCAAAATGGAGGATAGAAAAATCACGCAATAGTGCCCGTACGTTATCCGAAGAAATACCAATGACCTTTTGATCGACAACCCATTCGTCTTCCAATCCAAAAAAACTAACCGCCAAAATCCCACTCGGCACTACCGATTCCGTTGCTTTTTGTAGAACAGAATCAAAACTCCCCACACTACAAAATGGGAAAGAGTGATAAGCAAAAAGAAAATCAACTTTTGGCCATTCATTCCAATTTTCAAGAGATGAAATATAAGTTTGGAGGCGAGGGTCATTTCCAACTTGCAACCTAATCAACTCGATGGACTTCATTTCTTGGTCGATAGCATGAACCTGAAATCCACGAGCCATTAAATCAAGAACTTCAATGCCTGCACCACAACCGGCATCTAACGCCTTCGTTGAAGATGGTGGCAGAAGTTTGATAGCATCAGAATAAAGAGTTCGGACTGGCCTGCCTTTGTTTTTCTCGTAGTATTTTTCCCAAGACAAAATTGCTCTCACCCTACACAGAACTCATAGACGGACCTAACTTTTCCATTATCTTCCACAAGCTTCTGACATGAGACTTCGACCATCAAATGATCGACAGGGTAGTGTACAAATTTTTTGAATGTGCTTAACGCTTCCACGCAGCTTGGCTGATCCATTTGAATAACAACGATATGTCCCGTAGACGCCGCTTTGTAAGCGGCGTTAAAAACCTTTTCCTCGATGCCAATACATGATCCCAACCCTAAACAGATCACGTCGGGATCTGAAGAATACACTTTTTCAAAAACCTCTTCAAAATTCTCGTACTGCCGTCCTTTGATCTCAACTTGATTGATTCCTTCGATAACTAATTCTGCCGTTTCTTCTATAGTAAAAACCAAACGTCCTTGATTTTTATATTCGTTAATAAGTGAATAGATCGTCGTGGTTTTGCCAGAGCCGCTTGCTCCCGAAACAAGAATGAGTCCACTCGGCTTCGTCAGCCAGCTTTTGAAGTTCGCTAATGCGTTGGCATCACCAGTGATTTTTTCTAAGGGCAAAACATCCTTCTCAGGCTGCCAAAGACGTAATGTTAGCCGAGGACCTGTAACCGTTTCGAGTTTCTGGTAACGGACCTGCAAAACATCTTCTTCGCCACGATGAAGATAGATTCGTCGAGAAGCTCCTTCATCCAACGAAGTCGAAATTTTAGTGAGTGAATCATCTAATTCTTTAAAAGAGTCCTCTTGAATGGCAGTCAAAGTTTCCATCCCCGATTTTGCGCGGTAGGAAATTTCATATTTTCCTTTAGACGGATAAATATGAACTAACCTGGAGCCGTGATCAAAAGCGTCCCAGATTATTTTTTCTGAAATTGAAGTTGCACTGGTATTCATATCATTCTCCTTGTTTTTTGATCGCGTTGATAAAAGTTCGCCAAGATTAAGAAGGTCCTTTTGGATATGGATTCGCGAGCCTTTACCAGACACATATATTTCGAGTTCATCCTTCAAAAAACGCCATTGTCTCCCCAACTTGTGACCTGGAATTTTCCCTGCCTGAAGCCATTTATAAAGGGTGCTTGGCGTCGTTTTTAAGAATTGAACGGCATCATCGAAGTCTAAATAGTCATTGTTATCCATATAGCCATTATCGTCATTTATTATCCAAAGTAACCATTTATTATCTTTTATTATCCGTGAGTAGTAAGACTTATCTTCAAATCGTCTGTGTATGACTTGATCATCTCTTCTTAAATATCTAATTCTGTTAGCATAATAGCAATTATTTAACAAAAACACTCACTTTACATTATTGAGTGTTTTTTGTTATAATTAGACATGGGGCCCAGGAAGAAGACCAACACCAACAAAGCTATGCTCTTTGAAAAACCTCTGATCCGTTCGGCTGATGCCAGAGCGGCAGGTATTCATCCAGCAATGCTTTCTTACTACGAAAAGCAGGGACTGCTTGAGCGCATTGGCCGCGGTCTCTACCGAAATAAGCAAGTTGAATTCGATGTGAATTTTGAGTGGGAGGATCTTGTAAGCCTTGTGCTGTCCATACCTCATGGTGTGATCACAGGTATTTCAGCTCTTGCTCTTTATGGAGTGACCGAGGAGATCCCGCGTCTGCATTGGATCGCCGTACCCAACAACACATCTATCGGCAAGCGATCCAATGTAAAAATCGTGCGCCTTCGTAACCACGAGCTAGGTATTACCAAAATCAAAATCGGCGATGCTGAGGTACCGATCTATAATCTTGAGCGAACGCTGGTGGATGCCTTTCGACTGCTATCTGTCGAAGTAGCGATCAAAGCTCTAAAAGAAGCATTTAAGCCACAGCGTAGACAAAAACCTGACCTAAAAAAACTCGCCGACTACGCCAAACAACTGCGAGTTAAAATTGATCCTTACCTTCTGATGGTGACCACATGAGCAAAATTTCTGAAGGCTCTCTCAAAGATCGACTCAAAAACTTGGCTAAAGAAAAAGGTATCACCGTTGCCGAGCTACTTAAAAAATTATACCTTGAGAGATTTCTGGCAAGGCTCGCTCGCTCTGACTACAGCGACAAGTTGATCTTCAAGGGCGGCAATCTGCTGGGATATTATCTGGCGATTGGCAGACAGACTATTGATCTTGATTTTTTGATGACCAAACTCAAAGCCGAAGAGTCTGTTGTCAAAAAAACTTTTGAGGACATCGCTCACACACCCAACGACGACGGCTTCGAATTAAAATTTGTTCGCATCGAGAGTCTTGACCAAGCGCACATGGAATATCCAGGGTTTCGAGTCATCCTGAATATCAAGCTGATCAAAGGTAAGCTAACTGACAATTTGCAGATTGATGTCGGCATTGGCGACAAAGTTGAAGCGGAGTCATTAAACATTGATCTACTTAAACACAAAAATGCACCGCTGTTTGAGGAGAGCGTGTCCCTTCTGGTATATCCCGCTGAAAGCATTTTCGCCGAGAAGCTAGAGACTGTTACATCCAAAGGCTCGATCAATAGTCGCATGAAGGACTTCCACGATTTAATTTTAATGGGCCGTGCGCCAGGCTTGCTGGACAAAGAACAGCTTGGGGCATCCATTGTCGAGACATTTGAACACCGAGGCACGCCGCTGAGTTTACCAATCCAGTTTGAAGATACACAGTATACAACCATGAATACATACTGGTCCGCACACGGAGCTACGATGGGCGCATGGTGGAGCACAAACAATATGCCCCAGCACTTCAAGCAAGCCGTTCTCGAAATCAATCACTTTCTTGGGACAATCGATGTGTCGAAGCAAGATGGGAAGGGGTAATTAGGCTATTACGACTCTAATTTGCTTACTCATTCAGTTCTCCGTTCAGGGTGCCCATTCCATCTGCCGATTCTCAGCCGAAGAGTGTCCAAGTTCAGTCGGGAAATATAAGGAAATCACTTTTGTATGATTTCGCTAAGTTATCGAATCTCCGTCACGAAAAGAATTTTCCCCACATTGTAACTCATTGAAATTACTAAATCTGGGGTAAATGGTGGAGGCTGTCCTAATCTTCTCGAACTCGAGCCTGTCACTGTGGGTGTGATTTTGGAGGTTCGTTGGCGGAAAAGTCATTGAGGTTATTAGCGAAATCCCGTTAACTTCTAGCTTGTTGAAACTAGTTGCAGCAATCCGCCGCAAGAGAGTCATCTTGCGCAAGCGACTTACTTAAGTCCAAGAGATTATTGAGTTTAAAGTCAGATGCGCGTTTCGGTTGATTCCGCCCAGTCAATTCGGTTC
>CALCCV010000465.1 GCA_937900305.1 uncultured Pseudobdellovibrionaceae bacterium
TAGAGCCAACCGGCACAAACATCTTTTCTTGCAACACTCGCAAAATCTTCACCTGCATGAGTGGCGGCATATCGCCAACTTCATCCAAAAATAAAGTTCCACCTTCGGCATATTGAAATTTGCCAAGCTTTCGCTGGTCTGCGCCCGTGAACGAACCTTTTTCATGGCCAAAGAGTTCAGACTCAAATAAATTTTCAGGAATTGCCGAACAATTGATGCCTACGAATTTACCGTCTTTGCGAGATGAGTTGAAATGAATCGCGCGCGCTACCAACTCTTTACCCGTGCCCGAAGCCCCACGAATCAAAACCGGAGTATCCACCTTCGCTAAGCGATGAATGATATTAAACACTTTTTGCATTTGGCTGGTGTTACCGATGATTTTGCGACCCGACTCCATAAGCACAGGTGCAGAGGCAGCGATGTTCGAAATCAATGTGTGCGCAGTTACGGCCTTATCCACCAGCTGAACTAACTCGTCCCCGCTAACCGGTTTGGAAAGGTAGTTATAAGCGCCATCTTTGACGGCTTGAACCGCGTCATTCAGCGTGGCATGCGCCGTGACCATTACGACGATCATGCCTGGATCAAACTCTTTGATTTCGCGCAAGGCAGCTAGTCCATTCATGCGGGGCATGTCGACGTCTAAAATGACGATCTCGAATTTCTCTTCAGCTTTTTTGACTTTTTCAACGGCGGCGACTCCGTCATGGGCTTCCTCCACTTGGAATCGGCCTGTCGACATCAAAGATGTTTTAACGGATAAACGCAACCCCGAGTCGTCATCAACGACGAGTACCTTTAACATCTTTCCTCCCCTGTTCCATCGGAAGTTCTACAACAAAAGTTGCGCCATTTCCATAGGAAGATTCTACCCAGATCTTCCCTTGATGAAGTTCAACGAAGTACTTTGCAAGATAGAGACCGAGGCCTGAGCCCTTGATCGGCGAGGCTTTCGCGTTCTTCGAGCGAAAGAATTTCATGAAGATGTTCGGAAGTTCGTCAGCAGGGATGCCTGGCCCCTGATCAGTCACTTCAAAGCGTACATACTCGCCAAGGTCCTTGGTTTGGATGCGAATCTCTGTCCCATCGGGGCTGTATTTAATGGCGTTCTCAACAAGATTCGAGAGGACTTGGCGAATCAGTTCGGGATCGACTTGAATTGGAAATTGTGGTTCTAAATGAGCGACAATCTGCATTTTTTTCAATTTTACCATGAAATCGTGCTTACGGATCACATCTTCCACCACTTCATTCAAATCTCGAGACTGAATTTGGAGGACCACACCTTGAGATTCAATTTTGCCATAATTTAAAATTGAATTGATGAATTTGAGCAAATCGTCGCTGGAGTGCTTAATTGTTTCAACGGCTTCCCGCTGCTGAGTCGTTAGCTTTTCCCCTCGAACAATGACATCGGTCATACCCTGAATTCTCGCAATGGGAGTTTTTAAATCGTGGGACATCATAGAGATAAAGTTCGTCTTTAGCTCCTCCACCTGACTGAGCAACTTGTTCGATTGATAGTACTCCCAACTGCGACGATTTTCGATGATCAGGCGGTAGGGAATAATGAAGTAATAGCTAATAAAGATTGCCAACAGTGGGGGAGCAATCGGGATCCAATAATTGAAACCCAAAAAAGGGATGAATGACAAAGCCGCCAGACCGACCGTCGTGCCAAGAATTATCACTAGACCCTTGAGTGGTCGAAACGTCAGAACGACATGAACAGTCAAAATCGTAATTAACAAGGTCAGTAGAAATATGATCCACTCGGGCGCTCGGATAATTGCATCATTGCGAATCAAGCTGTCCAACATGATCGCATGAGCTTCTGTCACCGTCATCGCGTTCACTTCTCGGGAGTAGGGCGTCCGCACATAGTTACGAACATTGTTATTCAAATCATTGCCAACAAAAATTGTACGATCTCGCAGCAGCTCCAAAAATTCTGCCCGCACGATGACATCGTTGTATTCGTGCGTGGCAATTGAAAATCTTGGCATGTAGTTGAACCAAACCTGTTCAGTCTCCATGAATTCAAATCGACCCCGAACCTGCTCTTTGTCTTTTAGCGACGGATTTTCTTCTTGAGCAAACTTGAGGATCGCAAAGTCTTGGCCCTGATAAGAAAGATTGGTCCGCCTGGTGACTTGATCGTTGGCAAAAATTTGCGTGTCCGCTGTGTGAGAGACACTTTCAACCTGAATCGCATCCAGTGGCGGCGGAAAGTTTAGCGACTCAACCTGACCTTTGATTTTAAATTCTCGGATTAAATTGAAGACCTTGCCCGGATGTTCTTTTACAAAATTTCCGAACATCTCCTTTTGTTCAAAGGTCCCCTCGATTTCGCGGAGATCGTCCAGAAAAACAATGCGTTTTACTTTAGCATCTGTGAGTTTTCGCACTAGCTCGAGGTGATGTTCAAAATTGGGAACGGAACCCAGGCTGTTGACGGTCTGTAAATTGGCGAGAATGATCGCAGACGTGTCGGTCGGCTTGGGGTGAGGCTTGCTCACCATCCACAAATCATAAATGTAAAAATCAATGTAATCGAGTTTGATTTGCGTGATCACCAAGGACAGAAAAAAAGCAATCACAAGCCGCAAAAAGAGGTGCAGAACCTTTGTCCAACGCCGCTCCTCAGGGGATTTTTGTTTACTCTTTAGCGCTGGCGGAACGGCCATTCAAAAATCCCTTCAGGACACTGAAAACGAAAGACTACTTTTTTTCGCCGGGCAAGCCGGCTGGAATGCATGGCTTTCCGCCACCATCTGGGCGACCTCGTTCAGCTCCCGGAGCAGCCAACTTAGGTTGTACCTTTTTAATCATGTTGTTTTCTTGGGTTGTGTTTTCAAAGTCGCTCACACAAGCTCCAGAGAATTCTTTTTTCATTTTCGCTTTCATCCTTCCTCCGCATCCTTATCAGATTTTTGCTTCTTTTCGAAGATTAAATTAATTTCCTGAAACTGTTTCCTTTAAAATAGGAGATCCAATCCCATTTTCAGACTTTCGTGACCTGAAATAAAGCACAATGCCCGCCGCGATTCCTTGGCGAGTTCTTTCGCAGAAAGCCTCGGACTTTTGATGTTTCGAGCCGGTCGTGTGTTTGTGAATGTACATGCAGCCCCCACCACAAACGAATCGGGCCCAGCACTCTCGGCAATCGTTCAACTCGATCAGTGGCTTCATCAATTTGGCGAGCCTGGTCTCACTCAAATAGGTCCCTTCACCCAATTTTTCGTCGTGATCACCCACCATCCAGGGACAAGGATAGACGTCGTTTTTGGCGTCGATCATAATCAGCGATTTACCAGCTCCACAAAAATTTTCAGACTGAATCTGTTCGTCAAGCTGTGAAAACAGCAAGTCATAGAATCGAAATTTTCGCACTTCTGCCTCACCACCCCAAGCAAAGGCGGCATCGATGAGGAACTCAAATTTTTCTGCAAATACTTTCGACGCTGCGAGATCGGTCTCTGTGTGCGAGAAATTAAATTCATACCAATCTACATTGAGGTCACGATAAAGACCATAGGCCTCGTCCAAAAAGAGGTTGTTGCGATCAAAAACTCCTGTCACCCCAAGGCTCGACAATTGACTTTTACAGCCCGAAAGTTTTTTCAATCCGGCCAACACCCGCTCTGTTACTCCCTGGCCAGATTTTCCAGGACGAACTCGATCGTTGATAGTGGCGGGGCCATCAATGCTGACGTTTACGTGCATTTGGTGCTTACACAGAATTTCTATCACTCGATCTGTGATGAGCGTCCCATTGGTTGTAATCACAAATTTCGCCAAAAATTTCTTCGTGCGCGCTCGTTCGTCTACAAATTGGGCAACGGCATTGACCGCTTCTGGATACAGCAGAGGTTCACCGCCCAAAAAATTGATGTGAAACAGATCGCCTTCTTCCAACTTTTCTAAATACTGCATCAGCTGAGGTAAAGTTTTTTCAAGGGACATCTTTTGAACTGGTGAACCAAAAGTGCCATCTCCTCCGGCCGCACAATAGGTGCAATGCAAATTGCAAATCTGAGTGACGTTGAGGGTGATCGACCGCACCCTTCCCAAATTTGGTGACGGCAAATGCCGAACCTCTGTGGGCTCCTGCTCCCATTGTTGAAGCTGCTTGAATGTCTCTGCTGAAGGGTTGGGAAGAGAAGAGTCTTGTTGAGAGTTTGAAAATGAGAGGGACATCAACTGACTCATAGCGGGGTGCAATTCGGCAACTTCGAGTCGACGTGCGTGGAAGCCCACCAGAGCATTGCCCGGCTTCTCAAGGCTCACGATGTCTCTAAATCTTCGAATCTCCAAAGGTTTCTCCCAACTCAGACTCCAGTGCCATAGCCACTTTGACACCAAATCGTCGCAACCTTAATGAGAAAGCAAATCTCGCACCAAGATCCGTAAATTCAGGCAAAATCTCTGTCAAATTTTCCAGACCGGTCTTTTCAGCAAGATCCAAAGCGATTGGCCCGACCAAATCCTAGGCGACGAGCACTACAGAGATTTATCGAAATCCACTTTTTGCAACCGCTTGGAAAACTCTTTTGCGGATTCAAAAGAGGTCAAAGTCAAAAACGGAAGGGGCTTCCCGTCTTTGCTGAAGAAGAGGTAGGTCGGCAGTCCGAAAATTTGATATTCTTTTTGAAATGCATCTAGCTCGGGCGAGGGCCGAGTGGCATCAAACCTCAGGAGTACAAAGTTTTTGAGCGCACTCTTTACCGTTGGATTCGCGAAAGTCAGAAGATCCATTTCATGACAAGCCGTGCACCAATCCGCCGAAAAATCCACGATCACAGGTTGACCTGACATCCTAGCCGCCGCCAACGATTCATTGGTCAATGGCTGCCAGCCCTCTGTCTGAGCTATCAACTCCCCCTCTTCAGCCACCCTCACGATAGGTCCCGATTGCGAGAATTGAAAAAAAGCGTTGAGCAAAAATCCAAAACCAAGAATTAAAACAGCCTGCCACAGACCCTTTTGCAAAGCTTTCCGCTTTGAAAACTCTTTGATGACTGCAAAAGCACCGAACCAACTGGCAAATGCCACCAGCAAAATCCCCAGTGCACCTTCCCAAACACGATCCGGAACGAGAATTCCGAGGTAAAAAAGAAAAACCGCCATAAGGGCTATACCTAAAATTGACTTAGCCCCCACCATCCACGGTCCCGACCGAGGCATTTTTTTGAGAGCTCCTTCGAAAATTCCAAGTACGAGAAAGATCGTTCCCAATCCCATCGCGAAAGTAAAAAGTAGAAGCACGCCCAGGATGGGATTTGCTTTCGAAGCGACAAAACTCAACAAAGTCACCAAAACCGGCCCAACGCAAGGACTGGCAATCACGCCAGCCACAAGCCCAGCTAAAAAGGCACGAATCAAGGTGGGAGGACCTCCGCTTCGGCCAAATCGATTCTGCAAAAAAAGCGGGGTTTGAATTTCAAAAAGACCGAACATTGAGAGGGCCATCACCAGGGTCACTACACAAATTGAGCCCAACACCCAAGAGTTTCCTGACAGCGATCCAAAAAGTTGACCACTGCTTGCCGCCGCGAAACCAAGCAGTGCATAAGTCACAGCGATACCCACGACATAGGCCAGTACGTACAAAAATCGACGGCCCGCAGTTCGTTTTTCTTGGCCCGACAAAATCGCCATTGTGATTGGAATCATCGGAAAAATACAAGGAGTGAAACTTGTTAGAACTCCACCCAGAAAAACCAAAAAAAATGTCAAAATTAAAGACTGCCCAAGCCATGCTGATAGCGAAGCGCGACCGCTAAAAAAATCTTTGAATGACCAAAGACTTACTTCCTTCAAACCTTGATCCGCTCCAACCATTTGATCACCAGTTGAGTCAGCATTTTTTAATGAAGCACCAGCCCATCGAATTGGAGCAGAAATTTTTTGAGTTACCGGAAATAAACAGTTCTTTTCCGTACAAGCTTGGTAAGTCAATTCGAACAACACGGCTTCGGTATTCACAAAATCAGAAATCTTTGCAGGCGCCTCAACCGTGACCTCAATCACCGATCCGTCGATCGCACCTCTGCGATTTTTTTTTGTGAACTTATCAAAAAATTCAGTGCCACCGATAATTTTGAGTTGCCCGTGTTGAAAACCCTGAGGTTGTAGCCACTCCAACCGGAATTGATCTTCGTAGGCGTGATACTCCTTGGGCAAACTCAAACTCAGAACCAAAGTTCCAATCTGAGACGCCGACCAAATTTTGGGCTCAAGGCTAGCTTTGACCTTGAGCGGATCCACCTCGACGACGGCCTGATCATCTCCGAAACCCTCGGCGTACCCCTGTATTGGCACAGCAGCGATAGACACCAGGCCAAAGGCCAGAATCAGCAGCCGAAAAGGCCAGGCTCGTCTTGTCGAAAATTCCAACATCATTCTTCTAGAGTGCTCGCGCACCTCAGAAAAAGGCAAGTTCAAAAATCTCGACCTCAATAGAAACACCGAGAGACCCGATGAGAGACGGTGAAGAGGTCATAAAATGGGATTTGTAGGAATTTTAGTCGTATTCGGCATGGTCTTCGGCGGTTACTTAATCGCCGGTGGTAAAATGCCTGTGATCTTGAAGGCGGCTCCTCTCGAATTGATGATTATCGGGGGCGCGGCCCTCGGTGCCTACATCATTGCGAATCCCATGAAAGTTATCAAAGCCGGAGTCAAACTCGGTATGAAAGCCATGACCGCCAAAGGTCCTCAGAAAAAAGATTACCTCGAACTTCTGCAAATGTTGTTTCAACTTTTTCAAGTTTTTCGCAAAGAGGGTCCTCAAGGCCTTGAGAAACACATCGAAAATCCAGAGCAAAGCGATATCTTCAAATCCTATCCTTCGTTCATTCACAATCATCACGCTGTTCACTATCTTTGCGACACTATGAAGATCACCCTATCCGCAGAACTCACGGCCTATGACGTCGACGATCTTTTGGATTTTGATTTAAAAGCCATCCACGCCGAAGAACATTTAGCTCAACACGCCGTCCAAGCCGTCGCCGACGGGTTCCCAGGTCTAGGGATCGTGGCAGCCGTTTTGGGGATCGTAAAAACAATGGCGCATTTGACCGAAGGGGTTGAAAAAATCGGGGCCCTCGTATCAAGCGCACTGGTCGGAACGATGCTTGGGGTTTTTGGAGCCTACGGATTGATCGGTCCAACTGCGACCAAAATGGGTTCAGACATCGAAGCTGAAGGCCGCTACTTAAACTGCATCAAGAATGCGTTAGTAGCTTTGCAAAAAGGTGCTCCCCCCTTAGTTTGTGTCGAGTACGCACGCCGCTCGATCATGCCTGAAGAGCGACCGACATTTAACGAGGTCGACAAGGCAACTAAAGAAATTAAAAAGGCCGCTTAACTTTCAAAAATTGACTAGGAGACTTGAACTTTGGCAGACAAAAGACCCATCATCGTCATCAAAAAAATCACCGTCGCCGGCCCTGGCCATCATGGTGGTTCTTGGAAGGTCGCCCTCGCGGACTTCATGACGGCCCTGATGGCCTTTTTCTTGGTGATGTGGCTCCTCGGTCAATCTGACGAAACAAAAAAAGCGATCAGCGACTATTTCTCAGCTCCATCGTTGATCGAATACAATTTTGAAAATTTTGGCGCCGAAATCACTTTGGAAAAACTTTTTTTGGATTTTGTAAACGAACCTATGAAAGCTATTCAAAGCTTCATGGAACCGATGGACAAAACTCCGAATGTTTTAGATTTCGGTTCAGAAAAATTAGTTCAGGCATTTTTGAAGGACCAATTGGGGGATCTCGGTATTGAAGCCACGACTTCACCCACCGGCTTTCAACTAGAAATTCCTGACGATTTGATTTTCGAAATGGGGACTTCAAATACAACTCCTGAGTTCACGACAGTGATGGAAAAGATTCGTCTAACCACTCAGGGTTTACAAGAAGCCAATGTTGAAATTCGCAGTGAAATGGTGATGCAGTCAGAGCCTAGCAAGGATCCGATCAAAGCTAAAAAAGTTTTAGCCGAGCGCGCAGCTTCCGTGAAAACCCGTTTGCAAGGTTCGCTTGAGCACCCCACCGTTTCGGTGAGCACTCAAGGGTTGCTAGTCGATCGAAAAGGGGAACGAACTCGAGAGGGTATGCGAGGAAAGATTCTTTTACGAATTCAACAGAAAGAAATTCGTTCGGATGGTCAAAAATCGCGACGACTTGAATCGCTGTACAATTCGAAAGTGCAATCGATGGATGTATTTGCCGAGTCCTCGACAAATGCTCGCCGACCGACCGCTGCTGCGAATACGAAGGAAGAGCTCGACAACCCTTTGGCCGAAGAGATTAAGAACATCAGCCCCGACTTGAGCCCTGACCTCAACCCATTTTCAAAATCGCACTCGCCTCCAGAGTCCTCGCACCACGATTCAGAAACTGGTACCGAGTCTGAGTGAGATAAAAAATTCGCCGGCCCCGCCAAATTGTGCGGGCGCCGAAGTTCCCGTCAATTCTAGCGCCGAATAAAATCGATCCGTGAAACTGTAACGAGCTTCACTACTGGCCTCGAAGTAACTCGAGAAGTCTTCAGACGTGAGCGACACGTAGCCAACTCTATTGATTGACACTAAGTCTTGAGCTAGTTCAAAGGTCTTCCCAAAAGCCAGGTAAGTGGCAGGGGTTCCGGTGCCCTCCCAGTTTCCAATGCTCTCTAAAAAAATGCGGTAGCTTAAAATCTCCAGCAGAAGTTTCACGTCAGTGCCATCGCGACCGTCAGGCGAAAAATAAAAATTTTGATGAGCCGATAACGCACCCTTCGCCCGCGCCGAAAAGTCTAAACCAATCCCTAACTGGGGCTGCAACAAAAAATTCGCCTCAGAGTTTTCATATTTTCGATTTGTTCCTAACAAACCAAACTCAACTTGCGGGCCGAGATTCAAACCGAAACGCGCGACCAATCCAGGATCCATGTGAGTTTGAGTTAAACCCTTTTCAACGATGTTCGACGCCAAATCCATCGCCCCCGTCATTTCGTACGACGAGGCGATGTCGCTCTCTTTAGCCAGAACCAGAGACCCAGTTCCAATGCCTGCAAAAAAAATTATCAAAGTCACGCGGCCAATCGTCATTAGAGCCATCCCTCAATGATCTGGACAGTTCGCCCGCGAGGCAAAAAGTAAAATGCCTCGCCTAGACCAAGTGCTGGCTTTAAATATCAGAACAGCAGAACAATTGGTCAACCGCGGATAGACCCGTTGCTCAGGGTGCGATAAGGGTTGGTGGGTGAACTCTGAAAATCTCTCAAATCTCATCTTTACTGCCATCGATACCGAAACCTCCGGAGCTTACCCCGTTGGCTCAGAGATTATTGAATATGGAGCTATCAAATTCAATCTTCATGGTGAAATCGCGCGCCAGAGTTTTTTGATCAAAGCCAGTCGACCGCTGACAGCCGAGTCGATCGCCATCCACCACATCACACCCGAAATGATCAGCCAAGAACCACTGATGAGTGCGAGAATCCGAGAGATTGCCGATTTTTTGCGGGGCACTCACTTGCTGGCTCACCATGCTCCCTTCGACTTAGGTTTTATTTCATTCGCAATCGAAGACAACGGTCTCCCTGCGCTCACTGAGGATGCCTTTTGCACCAGTCTGCTCACCAGAGCCCTCGTGCCATTGCCCGAAGTTGAAAATCATCGCTTACAGACATTGGCGCAATATTTTCATATCCCCGCGGGCCAAGCACATCGGGCCTTAGATGACGCCAGCGTTTGTCGACACTTGTTCTTACAAGTGGTCGAACGCTTGCAGAAGCTCCACCCCGACCGCCCTTCGACATTGCAAGATTTGATCAGCGCGCAAGGCCGCCGTCTGCTATGGACGGATTACCGTTTACAAATCGGCTTGTATCCATGGATGAAGTCGCTGATCGAAGCTTGCAAACTTGGCGCACACTTCGAAATTCAATATCAAAAAAAAACCAGTGAGAGTGAAACTCGCCAAATCCAACCCCTCGGAGTGGTGCGAAACCCCGACGGAGACTATTGCTCCGCCATTTGCTCAAGGGATGGGCAAAAGAAAAGATTTTATCTCACAAAAATCAAAGACGGTCAGATTTTGCACGTAAAGTAGTGCCAACTCAGAACCACGTGTGCGTTTTTTAGCACATTCGCTGTGACTATTGACCTATGTCACAACCCAGCAAGTCCTCTGGCCAAAAAAGTCCATTGTGCTAGTGGACAGATCGGCGTATTTCTCTCTTTCAGATCAGCACACAATAACTCTTCCATACAAGGAGAAGAAAATATGAAAATCTATTCTATGACAGTTGCCGGAGCTGTGTTGGCCACGTCGATGTTTGCATTTGCCCAGACAGCCGTTCAGTCTGAGTACTTCTACCAAGCACCAGTGGACCAAAACACTTTCACCCCAGCCGTCGATTACACGTCAAACACAACAAAAGTTAAAAACGGTAAAGAGACCAAAGCAACTGGTCCCGTTCTGAATTTGATGTACGAAAGAGGTTTGGACACGGCATTTTCCGCGGGCGCGAAAATCGGTTACAAAAATGCAACTTCTGAAGTTGGCGCCGCCAGCACCGACGAAAAAGGTCTGACAGATTTGTCTTTGTTTTTCAAAGGCAACGCCGCTTTTTCTGAAGGCTCAAGCCTGCACTACGGTGTGGCTTTGGATGCAGGGCTCGAAAAACAAAAACGAGATCTGGTGAAAGAAGAAAACAACGCCTCTAGCGGTGGCATGGCTCTCACGCCATTCATTGGCTACCAATGGGCGATCGGCTCTGGAGCTGCAGGAGCTCGTCTGTCTTCAGAAGTTTTGAAAACTGCAAAAGGTGAACAAACTACTGCTTTAGGCACTGCTGATTACGACCTCGAAGGTGGCAATCAAACTCAATTGACTGGTTTCTACGAAATGAAAATGGAAACAGCCGTTATTGATTTCGAAGCTCGTTACACGACTCACGCTGACCAAAAAGTGAAGGACCTCGCCAACTCTGAAACCAACTTTGGTTCTTATGTAGGTGTGGCTGTTATCCCCACTTGGGCTGTTAACGAAACGACGACCGTTCTCGGTTCATTGTCTTACGACAAGTTGCTTGACACGAAACTAAAAACTTTGGGTGTAGAAGATGAAATCGACAATGGCGATATCGTTGGTGTGCAAGTTGGTGGACGCTTCACGTTCTAATTGCTGGATCTACTGATCTTTAAATTTGAATTGCAAAAGGCTGAAGAAATTCAGCCTTTTTTTTGCTTAATTTTCAATGCTGAGCGCTTAGAACTAGCCGCCCGACACACAACTCATTGAGTTCCAAGAGGCTTTCACCTTAGTGATGAGAGTCATGAACTCTTCTTTGAGAGCACCTTCACCGCAAAGGTCGAACAGTGGGGGCGCACAGGGGTTGCCGGCACTCCCAAGCTCGATCTTTTCAGACGATTTGTAAAGACTCGCATAACCCTCTTGATAAACTTGAATGCACATTGCATTTTCATCGGCGACCTTCTGTTTGCCGCGACAAACGTTGGCTCGGTCGAGAATGCTGCGCAAAGATTCGCGATCTTCTGATTTCATACAGTGATCTTTGTCGCCCATCTGCTGGCCCCCTTCATCGACGGCCATGATAAAACCGTTATCCACTGATAAAAGGATGCGGCCATTTTTCATGAACTCACCTTGCGAGCGAACATTCGAGTCCTGATAGCGAAATGGAATTTCGACGGTATCGACATGAGCGAGGTCGCCGTCAGGGAATATCTTTTCAGACTCAGGAGCCCCATCGGTCAGTGACTGCACTTGCTCGATCGAGTCGTTCAACTTCTGCTGCGCGCAGTTTTGAAATCCGACCATCATGACCAAACTGGCAGTGAGAAAAATCCATCGATTCATTAAACATTCCCCCTCGACGTACAGACTGTTTCATAATGAATAAAGGCAAGATCTGGGCCAGGTATCCTGCGTCCAGTGACTAGAAGAGTGTCGAGGGTGTGATCGCTGTCTAAAAAATGGTAGACGATCTCATTTTGGAATTCGTAGTTCGGTGTAGCAGATTGAGAAAATTTGCTTCGGCTTATTTAATTTGTCGAATCCATTTTCAACCGAATCACCAGTAGGCAGCATCGAGGGTGACGTCGCCATAAACAAAACACTGGCACGCCACTCTTTGATTTGCAGGGACGGCTTGGCGTTCGCGAACTTCATCTTCAACTGGCGTGGGAAAAGACAGCCCGTCGTGCCCGTCAATCACCTTCAGCGCGCACTTGCCGCAAATAGCATCGCCACCACAGGAAGACGCGACTGGGATCTGATGGTCGAGCAAGCTTTGCATGAGTGGCGTTCCCACGGGAACTTCGAACTCCTTAAAGCTGTGTCTTGCAAAACGAATCCAAGGCATGTTTTGTTGTATCAGAATCAGGAGAATCGACAAGGAGCCTGTGGCGTGGCAGAGAAAATTGCATTCATCGGTCTGGGGCAAGGGTTGGGTCGTTCGGTTCTCAAATTTCTTGCGGCCGAGACGACAGCGCGATCGATCTTCGTGCTGCAACGAAAAGAACCTTTGGATTTGCCCGACGGCGCGCTGATGACAACTCATTGGCAGAAATGTGATTTGAGTCAGTCTGATTCGCTTTCGACAGCGGCGACGGCCCTTAAAGAGTGGCAGCCTGAACGCCTGTGGTTTTTTGCCGGGGGCGGTCCCTATGGTGAATTTCAAAACAAGAAATGGTCTGCTCATGAGTGGGCTTTGCAAGTCGGCTTGTTAGGACTTATGAAGTTGAGTCACGACCTCCTTTCCCAGAATGTTTTGAAACAAATGATCGTGACGGGATCTCTCATCGCCGATGATAGGGATCCATGGGCCTCCAGCTATTCGGCGTCGAAAGCGGGCTTGGCTGCTTGGGTGAAGTCCTTGCAGGGCGAGTCACCAAACTTCGATGCACGACTTTTTCGGCCCACCTACTTCAGCGGAGGCCTTTTGCCGTCACCCTCGCTGCCCGAGAGACTTCAACTGGTGCAAAGGCCAGATGGTCTGGGCCAGAATTTTGTTCGTTGGGCTTTGAACCCCCTCTTTCATTCGACAAATTTTGCCCTGAGTTAAGCGCTCGTGAGACGGCGGCCCCGCGACGCGATGCCCTTCATCTTTTTTTAGCCTAGAGATTTTGTGTCTTCAGGGAGGCCTGTTCGATTGAGCTGCACGCGACTTCCTGATAAACTTATCAGCTTCGAGGTGAATATGTCGGATGGAGTTTCGTCAGTGAATGAAAATGCAGTTGAAAATGTGGTGATAGTTGGTTCGGGACCTGCCGGCTTGACAGCAGCGGTGTACACGGCTCGGGCGAATTTGCGGCCGTTGATGATTGAAGGAGAAGAGGCTGGCGGGCAATTGATGATCACGACGGACGTTGAAAATTACCCTGGTTTTGATCATGGTGTGACCGGACCAGATTTAATCAGTGTCATGCGCAAACAGGCTGAGCGGTTTGGCACTCGTTTTATCACTCGCAATGTGGATCGCATTGATACCACCGTACGACCGTTTAAAATTTACGTTGGCAAAGAGGTTCATTTAGCGAAGTCGGTGATTGTTACAACCGGCGCAAGCGCGAAATGGTTGGGATTGCCGTCAGAAAAAAAATACATGAGTCGAGGAGTTTCGGCCTGTGCGACCTGTGATGGAGCGTTTTTTAAAAATGTTCCCGTTGCAGTCATTGGCGGCGGTGACACGGCGATGGAAGAAGCGAACTTTCTCACTCGATTTGCGAGCAAGGTCTATGTGATCCATCGCCGGGATCATTTCCGAGCTTCAAAAATCATGGCCGACCGCACTTTGAAAAATCCAAAAATTGAAGTGGTCTGGGACACTGGCGTCGAAGAAATTCTAGGGAATGACAAGCAGGTCACTGGGGCTCGATTGAAAAATCTGAAAACTGGTGCGACTTCAGAGCTGGCATTGGAAGGCTTTTTTGTTGCTATCGGTCACAAACCCAACACAGATTTGTTTAAAGGGGTTCTGACTCTCGACGAAAACGGGTATATTAAAACGAAGCCTGGCAGCACTTACACCAATGTGGAGGGGCTTTTTGCGGCTGGAGATGTTCAAGACCACGTTTATCGCCAGGCTGTGACGGCCGCGGGAACGGGTTGCATGGCTGCAATTGATTGCGAACGATGGCTGGAAAGCCAGGGAAGTTAACCATGAAAAACAGACGCATTCACACGAAGGACCTGATCGAAAAAATTGAAAAGGTCACGAAGTCTCGCATTGCCAGTCAAGACGTGGTTTCGCTAGACCAGTTTCGAGAGGCGTCTAAAAAACTCGATCCCAAAGTTCTGTTAGTCATCGAAGATGACGAAACCATGCGGGCGGCCCTCAAGCGGATTCTCGAACAGGAAGGCTATCATTTGAAAATGGCGGCCGACGCCACCGAGCTTTCTACGGTTTTAGATGGTGAAGGCATTGACCTCATCCTGATGGACATCAGGATGCCCGTCATGGACGGGTTCGAGACGACGGCGCGGATTCGCGCTATCCAGGGCTCCCGGTGGGTGCCGGTGATCTATGTCACCGCGTACGATGT
>CALCCV010000466.1 GCA_937900305.1 uncultured Pseudobdellovibrionaceae bacterium
GGAAGTTGTTGCATCAAACTCCCGCTGGCCAAGCTCTTTCGACAGCGGCTGGGTTGGAAATGTTGCCTGCGGACGGCGGCGACGTTCTTGTCAGTTCGTGTGATCATTCCGTCGTGATTGACGAAAAAAAATGGCAACGCTTTCGCTCGTTCCCAGACTGTGAGGCGGCGATTTTAACCGTGCGTGGTTTCCCAGGCTGCAACGAGCGGCCGAATGCATTTGCTTACGTCCTGGAGGATGGCACTTCCTCGTCGGAATTTCCCTTAGTCCAAAAAGTGGCCGTGAAACAGCCGCTTTCGGCGAAGCCGTCGAGAGACGCACTTTTGGTTGGCACGTTTTGGTTCAAAAATTCGGATGTGGCGAAACTGGCTATTCAAGGGTTGGTGGACGCTGATTTGCGGGTGAATGGCGAGCTGTATCTCGATTCGGTCTTTGAGATTTTGTTGCGGCAAGGGTTAAAGATTCGCAGTTTTCCTCTCGAGGGGTACGTCAATTGGGGCGATCCCGACTCACTGGCCGAGGCTCTTTATTGGCAGGAAGTCTTTTTAGGTCGAAAATTTCCCCCTCGATCTCGCTGGCCTGGAGTTTTTTTGAAACCATCTTCGTTTTCGGAGGACGCGTGAGTTATCAGTTTGAATTGGTTCTTCCTTGTTACAACGAAGCTAAATCTTTGCGGCAAATTGCTGAGCGCACCGTGAACGCCGCCCGCGCCGCAAATTTCACGACTCAAACTTTTCAACTGGTGCTGGTCGAAAATGGCAGTCGCGACAACTCGCTCGCCGTGATGAATGAAATGAAAACAGATTCTGAGCTGGCTCCTTGGCTGCGAATTGTGATGGTTCCGGTGAATCAAGGGTATGGACATGGGGTTTGGACGGGGCTCAAAAGTTGCACGGCTCAGTGGGTGGCCTGGTCGCACTCGGATCAACAGTGTGACCCTGGGGATGCTTTTCGTGGATTGAATGTTCTCTTGCAGAAGCCCGGCGAAAAAATTTTAGTAAAAGGTCTGCGCCACGGGCGAAGTTTGCAGGAGAGATTTGTCAGCCGCACGTTTGAGATTTTAGCGTGGATGATTTTGGGCCGTGCCCTCTATGAAATCAATGCCCAGCCAAAAGTTTTTTCGCGAAGCCTGATGAATGAACTGACAGCTCCACCCAAAGATTTTGCGTTTGATTTGTACGTCCTTTTCACAGCCCTGCAAAAGGGATGGCGTTTAAAAACAATGGACGTTCAATTTCCGCCGCGGGTGCATGGGCTTTCAAATTGGGCCCACAGTTTAAAGTCTCGCCGCAAGACAATTTGGAACATGATCCTTTATATGTTCCAACTCCGTCGTGACAGCCAATCTTCCAACCCTCTCTCTTCATCCGCTTTATGATAATTCGACTGAGGGAACTTCTGAAATCGAAACTCTTCTTGGCGATCCTCTTCGTCAAATGCATTTTTTTATTTGTCAGTGTTGCCGATATTCCACGTGAGCTTTTTTTGCCGTTCTTCGATCGTGCGGTCCAGCATCTCGGTGAAAACCCATGGTCCATTAGCCCCGCGGGGAGCTTTCCTTACGGAAGTTTTTTATTTGGCGTTTTGTGGCTCCCGAAGTGGGTGCTGTATCAGATTTTCGGCGACGTCGCCCTGGGTGTTGGCCCCGTCAGTCTATTCGCTCTGAAATTTCCCCTTCTTGTTTTTGATCTTCTATTTTTTTGGACGCTGAGTATTTTTGTTCCTCCGCGACGAACAGATCTGGTTTTATTGTATTGGGCAAATCCCATTTTGTTTTACATCACTTACATTCATGGGCAGCTGGACGTGGTATCGATGGCCCTTTGTTCACTCAGTCTGCTCTATATGATGCGAGATCGAATTAAACTTTCGGCTGTGATGTTTGGATTGGCAACGGCCAGTAAGTTCCATGTGGTTGCGGTTGTCCCGTTTTTGCTTGTTTATCTTTGGCACAAAGAGTTTCGTGTCACGGCTATGCGGCAGGTGGCTTCGTGGACCTCTATCTGGTTTGGAATTTCGGTCTTAGGTTTTGGACCACTGGTGGCCTCCGGTGTGTTTGGAGATGCCTCCTTGCAATCGCCAGAGTTGTTGCGATTGTTTGCGGCACAGTTGAATGTTGGTTCAAATCATGTTTTTTACATCGGAATATTTGGGACACTTTTGGTTTTAGGTCGGCTGGTGATCTCAACTTATATTTCTGAAGTGGGTCTTTTTTTGGGAACCGGTGTTTTATTTTCGGCGTTGGCCTTTTTTTCGAACAGCGCGCCGGGTTGGTATTACTGGTGTGTTCCCTTCTTGGCGGTCTTTTTTTCAATGTATCTCAATGCCCCTCGAGTGTTGCTGGTGGCGTTGACGGGTGGCTACCTTTTGCATTTTGCACTGGTGGATTTTGAACCTGGATTTGGCGCGTTTTTGGGGACTTCGAAACCTTTGCTGGTTAGTATCGCCTTCACTTTTATGCAAACCTGCCTCTTAGCCTGCCTGGGATTCATTTGGACAACGGCTCTGAAGTCGGAAGTTCGAATTTTTCATCGGCTCAAACCGTTACGGATCGGAATCGCTGGCGACAGTGGGGCGGGAAAAAACACGCTCACCGCTTCCCTTGAAATGCTTTTTGGTCGTGAGCGAATGGCGATCATCGAGGGTGACAATTATCACAAATGGGAACGTGGCGACGACAACTGGGGCAAGTACACGCACCTCAATCCAAAAGCGAACCATGTTTTTTCAATGTTTAAACACACGTCGGCGCTGACTCAAGGTCTGCCGATTCACTATGCCGAGTACTCCCATGAATCGGGTCGGTTCAAACCGGTGCAAGAGATGCGACCTTCTCGGACGTTGGTGGTTCAGGGTCTGCACACATTTTTTTTGCGTGGCATGAGAGAAGAGTTTGATCTCAAAATTTATCTCAATCCTGATCCATTGTTGCGAAGGGCTTGGAAAATTCGCCGCGATTGCATTGATAGAGGTTACAACAAAGAAAAAGTTTTAAGCCAAATGATTGAACGCGCCACTGATTCGGAGGTTTACATTCAATCTCAAAAGCGGTTTGCCGACTTGGTGATTGAAGTGAAGCCCAGTGTTGCTTTCTCGGAAGGGGAGGCCAACGAAGGAGTGATTCCATCCACCTCGGTTTCGTTCACCACCTGGAATGATCTCGATCTGTCGGCTTTTATCGGCGAATGTGAAAAACAGGGGCTGGCGGTTGCCGTTTCCATTCCCCGAGACAACGTGGATCGCGTGACTCTGACATTTTCCCAAGAACCTCTTGAGTCCCAGTTGAAACGTCTGGCCTCGGGGCTATTTCCAACTCCTCGCCGAATCACTCGTGGCGTCTCGGCACCCCAGTGGCGCTCTGGATTTGCGGGTGTGAGTCAGGTCCTCGTGTTGTTGGCGTTGAGGGCTCGCATGGAGTTGGCTCCATGATTTTTATCAAACACCGTATGAACCGTGTCCGTGATCTTGATCAAATCACCTCGCGCCAATGGGGTTGCGAAATTGACGTGCGCTCGGATGTTCACAAGCCAGGCCGACTGTTACTCAGCCACGATCCTTGGGTTCAAGGCGAGGACTTTTCAGATTGGCTCAAAGCTTATGCGAAGTTGGGGCAGACGGGGCCACTGATCGTCAATACGAAAGAGGATGGGTTGGAAGAGGCCGTCGTCGCACTTTTAGAAAAAAACCACATCGTTAACTTCTTTTTTCTGGATTCAACGCTTCCGACGTTGGTGAAGTGGACGATTGGTAAAAAGAAAAGGTATTTTGCACTTAGGATCTCGGCCTACGAAAGCTTTGATAGCTCGGCGACCCTCACTGCGACCGTCGACTGGCTGTGGGTTGATTGTTTTGAGCGGGTTCCTCTAGCACCTGATCAAATTTACAAAATTCCAATTCCCAACAAAGTTTTGGTGTCACCGGAATTGCAGGGGGGCAACGAAAAAGACCGAGAGAGATTTTTGACCCTCGCCGAAACTTGCACACACATTTGCACCAAAGATCCAATGGGTTGGGTTCAGCTATTAGGTGTTCAGTCTTGAAAAAAGTTATTGAAAATTTTTGGCGATGGCAGAATCAACACCGAACCGGCCTGGTGAA
>CALCCV010000467.1 GCA_937900305.1 uncultured Pseudobdellovibrionaceae bacterium
GTTCGACTTTGTCCTGCTCTGACGTTGGTTGCACCAAATTTTGGTTTGTACCGCGAAGAAAGTCGTCGCGTGCACGAAATCTTTTCCAGATTTACGGATCGAGTGGAGCCGCTATCACTTGATGAAGCCTATCTTGATGTCACTGGTTCTCAATTGTGTCAGGGCAGCGGCACTTTGATCGCTCGAGAAATTCGCAAAATGATTTCAGAGGAGTGCAACTTGAGTGCTTCAGCAGGAGTCGCTCCCAATAAATTTTTGGCTAAAGTTGCCAGCGATTGGAAAAAGCCGGCGGGCCAATTCGTCATCGCTCCCCAGGATGTCGACGCCTTTGTTAAAGACCTGCCAGTTGAAAAACTTTTTGGTGTTGGTCGAGTCACCGCAGAGTATCTCCACAAAAACAATTTGCGATTTTGTCGCGACATTCAGGCCCTTTCGGATTCTGAAAGACACCGTATCCTCGGGCGCCGCTCAGAAGATTTTTGGCAAATGGCTCACGGGGTGGACCACCGTGAAGTGGTCACCGAGTGGGAGCGCAAAAGTTTGAGTGTCGAAGAGACATTTTCGAGCGATCATCACACCTTGACCGAGATCAGCGAAGATCTAAAGATTTTGTACAAAGATTTTTGTCAGCGAGTCGATCGAGGAAACTATCAATCTCGCATCGCTGGCCACCTGGTGAAGGTGCGTTTTTCCGACTTCACCCGCACCACTCTCGAAAATCGTGGTCGCGAGCTACCGACTCTTGAAAAATTCATTCAAATGCTAAACGAAGCCACCGGCCGAAAGCCCCTCCCCTTCCGACTGGTTGGTTTCGGAGTGAGACTCAAAGGAGAAAAAGAGTCCGAATCCTCCCACCGTAAATCCACGGTTGAAACCGGTCAGCTCTCCCTCCTTATGGACGTCGGCTGAACAGTCAATTCTCGCTGCTTCTTACACCCTTTCGTCCAGCCTATTCGCACGCATCCGCCACTTCGAACTACAAAAGCTTGCGTTACAAAATGTTCGAATTTAAAAAAGAATTCACCGTGAGCTCGAGACAGATTGACTGAGGTCCCATTGTAACTCCCTCTCCAACTCATAATATTTCGCGCGATCGGAGCACTTCACGCTCATTTCACCAAACCAGATCTTTTATGGACACGCCAGCCAGCACGAACACGCCGGCCAGGAAGAACTTGAAAACAAAACCACTCCATACGCTCAGCCAAACCAATAACTCCAATAAAACCAAAAGTTAAAATGGAACTCCGATGTAACAGTTGCCACTGAACACAGGCGTGGCTTCCATGCCCGTGCCCGTGCCCGTGCCCGTGCCCGTGCCCGTGCGCGGGGATGGTATCGGTCACATTCAAACGAGAATGTTTGATCAAAAAATTCCATTCGTGAAACTACTTCCAGCGATCTAGGGCCTTTCTTTCTGACCCCTTGGAGTAGGCCCCTGCCCATGCTCAAGTCGAGGTATTAAATTCATCGAAAAATTAGCTTTTCTCTCGTTAGACCTCTGAGCTTGCGAACTTTTAGGTACGTGACCGATACCGTCGGCCCTGCACCTGACTTGCGAAGGCCTCGCGGATTCAGTTCCCGCTCAATCGATTCAAAAACAGCGAATCGTTTGGCCGGCCTCCGGTTGGATTCATAGCCCTACCTGCCGGTGGCTCAGTCGCAACAAGCCCCTCCCACTTGCACATGGAGCTGCGAGTGTGTCGGAG
>CALCCV010000468.1 GCA_937900305.1 uncultured Pseudobdellovibrionaceae bacterium
TCCCGCTCCCGAAGGGGCCGGCGGCGCTTTGGCGATGCAAAGATGTCTGCGTGATGCAAATTTAACTGCCGACCAAATTCAATATATCAATGCGCATGGAACCTCAACCCCAGTGGGAGACGGTTTAGAAATCGCAGGTATCAAACGTGTTTTTCAAGAGCATGCGAAGAAGGTTTTGGTCTCTTCGACAAAAAGCATGATTGGCCACACGCTGGGTGCGGCTGGGGCCATCGAAAGCGTCATCTGCATTTTGGCCTTGAGAGATCAGATTGTTCCTCCCACCATCAATTTGAAAAACCAAAGTCCCGAGTGCGACTTGGATGTTGTTCCTAATGAAGCACGCAAAGTCAGCCTGACACACGTGATGAATAACAGCTTTGGTTTTGGCGGAACGAATGCTTGCCTGATTTTTTCTAAATTCTGAAAGTGAACGTTCTTGCTTGAAGCATTGAAAATTTTGAATATTTTGTGCTTTGATTTTCTGTCTATGAATCTCTTTTGCTGAAATGGAATTCTATGCAAATCTTTGTGGGTGCTGATCACGCAGGATACGAACTTAAGGAAAAACTGAAAGCCGGACTCCCCGACTTTAGCTGGGTTGATTGTGGAATGAACGGCCGGGACTCTGTCGATTATCCTGATTTTGCGAGCTTGGTTTGCGATCGCTTGTTGATTCATCCTGAGTTTCAAAAGGCTGAGCAGGCCTGGAAAACAGGAAATAGTGATGGAAAACTGGCAGTGATGGGTTTATTGATCTGCGGCTCAGGTCAGGGTATGGCCATCAAAGCCAATAAATTTAAAGACATTCGAGCAGCTCTTGTTTTCAATTCTGAAATCGCTCAACTTTCGCGAGCTCACAATCACGCGCAGGTGTTGTGCCTGGGCTCTCGTTTTTCGACGTACGAACACGCTTGTGAATGGCTAAAGATTTTTGCCGAGACCTCGTTTGCGGGAGATCGACACCGCCAGCGAATTCAAAAAATCTAAGGCCCTCTTTCGATCCCGAGCGCTAGAGTTTCTGCTATTGATTTTCTTTCACAAAATGCAAGGTTCCAAGTGGCTTTTTTTGCTGCGACTGGCGAACCTTCTATGTACAATTCACCTCTTCATTGTTTGCGTCGCAATCTCAGAGGAGGTTTCATTTGAATCCTGAAATTCAAGACCCAGAAATTTTTGGTTTGATTAAACGCGAAGAGCTTCGCCAAGAATTTGGTCTGGAGATGATTGCGTCTGAAAATTACACGTCCAAAGCTGTGATGGCAGCTCAAGGATCGTGCTTAACGAATAAATATGCAGAAGGTTACCCGAATAAACGCTACTACGGTGGCTGTCAGATTGTGGATCAGGTCGAATCATTGGCCATTGAGCGAGCGAAGAAGCTGTTTGGTTGCGGCTTTGCGAATGTTCAACCCCACTCAGGCTCTCAGGCCAATATGGCCGTTTACTTAGCGGCGGTGAAGCCAGGTGATTCCATTTTAGGAATGGATTTGTCTCACGGTGGGCACTTGACTCATGGATCACCGGTGAATTTCAGCGGACTTTTGTTTCAAGCCCATTCTTATGGGTTGGACGCTTCGACGGGATTGATCAACTACGATACGATTCGGCAGAAGGCCCTTGAAGTTCGCCCTCAACTTATCATTGCGGGTTATTCGGCCTATCCCCGACAACTGGACTTTGCGAAGTTCGCAGACATTGCAAAAGAGGTCGGCGCTAAACTTTTAGTGGATATGGCTCACTTTGCAGGTTTGGTGGCCACCGGTGCGCACCCATCGCCATTTCCACACGCTGATTTTGTGACAACAACGACCCACAAAACCTTGAGGGGGCCAAGGGGTGGGATGATTTTAACGAACTCAGAGGAGTTTGCGAAATCCATCAACTCTAAAATCTTTCCGGGAATTCAGGGTGGCCCTCTTGAGCACGTCATTGCAGCCAAGGCAGTGGCATTTGGCGAAGCTTTGCGACCGGAATTCTCAACTCATATCACTCAGGTCGTAAAAAATGCGAAAGCGTTGGCTGAGGCTTTGATCGACAAAGGTTATCGCTTAGTGACTGGAGGCACAGACAATCATCTGATGCTTTTAGATCTGAGCGAGTCGACCCTCACTGGCAAAGTGGCTGAAACGGCGTTAGATGAGGCCGGCATCACTGTGAATAAAAACACGGTGCCCAATGAGAAGCGCTCGCCTTTCGTGACAAGTGGAATTCGCCTTGGCACTCCAGCTCTAACCACCCGAGGAATGAAAGAAGCCGAGATGGTCCGTATTGCGGGATGGATCGATCAGGTCCTTAAAGGTCCAGAAGATGCAGGACTTAAGGCTGAAATTCACGCCGAAATTAAGGAATTCTGCCGACAGTTCCCGATTTATAAACAAGACTGATCAGAAAATGCAATGGGATCTCATGAATGCAAAGGAGGATGCTCACAAAACAAAGCCTTGAAGTGACCTGGGGCGTACGCGCTTGGGTTTTCTTTTG
>CALCCV010000469.1 GCA_937900305.1 uncultured Pseudobdellovibrionaceae bacterium
TCTGCAAGCCCCCGAATTTTTTGGTTACTTGCAGGACCGTGAACAAGCACATTTTTAGAAACAAATTCTTCATGATGCGAAAGATCATCCTGATTCACATAATGGAAGAGTTTTTGAATGAACAAAACATTTTTTTTCTGACTACAAAAGTATTCAGCAATTGCCGTCGCAACATAGGCGCCACGCATCCGCAAAATTGGACTTTGATCTCCGGTCACGCAGACCAGAACAGATTTTTTCAAACCCTCAGGACCCAAATCATTTTGAACAAACTCTGCAACCTCGCGACCGCGCTCACCGATCAAAGCAATTACGTTTACGTCCGCCGCTGTATTTCGGGCAATCATGCCAAGCAAAACCGACTTTCCGACTCCGCTCCCTGCCATAATTGAAATTCGTTGGCCTTGGCCCACTGTCAACATACCATTAATCGCGCGAATTCCCAGGTCCAAAGGTTGACGAATCGGTTCTCTCTCCAAAGGGTTTCGAACGTCTTTGTATAAACTAACGTCGAACGTGTTTTCAATTTCGCCCAAGCTGTCGAGAGGCTCTCCCAGGCCATTGATCACTCGGCCAAGAAGTTCATTCGACACCTTCACAGAGGCATCGCTGCGGGCCAAAACGATTTTGGATCCCATCGATAGGCCCTTAAAATCAGACAGTGCCATCATCAAAACTGATTTGTCTTCGAACCCCACAACCTCTGCCAAAATCATCTGTTCGTGACTGAGGTGAATGTGCACTAAGGAGCCAACACTTGCTCCGGGCAAAGTTCCTTTTATCAACAATCCACGAAGCTCTGTGACCTTTCCGCTCTCACGCGAAAGATGCAGCCGATCGACCAAATTTATATATCTATTGAGATCAAGTTCTGCCATGAACGCCTATCTTGTGGCCTATCCTGCCATTTTGTCTTTTACTCGCGGAGAGTTTTCAATCAACGTTTCCCAAAGTCGGTTGACGCGTTCTTCAACCGTTGCATCAATCTCACCGTAATTGGTTTCAATGATACAACCACCCGCAGAGATCGCTTCATTTGGTTCAAAGCGAATTTTTTTAATGAATTCCAGTTCACGTTTATTTTGTTTCTTTACTTCCTCTAAGTACTCAAACTGTCCAGGCGCAACTTGAACGCTCACTCGCTCTTCTTGCAAAGCCATCTCGGCCGCGACCTTTAATACTTCCAAAATCAAAGAAGGATCTTCAGTCAATTCGCGACGAGCAAGCTTCGCCGCTAAATGAAAAACGAGCTTCACGAGATGAGTTTCATTGAACGAAACCAAATCGGCTTTACAGTTAGTAATCGCCTTGATCAACACTTCAAATTCACTGAGTTGAACATCAATTTTACGAGAGTAATCTTGAAAGGCCTTCTCCGAACCTTCTTTAAGACCCAGATTATAGGCTTCTTTGTAAGCCATCTCTTGGACCTCTTTTAGCTTTTCAAGAGTGCGCTTTTCAACCTTGTCGTCCTCACTGGCCTCTTCAATTTGAGAGACACCCGTTTGCACGCGCGCGGTGTCTGCCATTCTAAAATCAGTGCCACGTTCTTTTCCTTCAAGGTAGGACAACGCCTGTTCTGGAGTACCCAGAACAAATTTCTGCGGCGTATACTCCAGAACTTGAGATTTCGCGTCTTCAGACGAAATAAAGGACTTAGACCATCGCATCTTCTGAACCACCTCTGGCGATTAGGATCTTCCCTTCGGCTTCTAGGCGGCGAGCCACATTGACAATCTCTTGTTGAGCCGATTCGACGTCTGACAGTCTGGCCGGGCCCATGCTCGAAAGATCTTCTCGCAACATTTCAGCCGCACGTGCAGAAATGTTTTTGAAAATTTTGACTCGAATGTCTTCGTTCGCCGTCTTGAGAGCCATAAGAAGCTTGTCGTTGGCGACCTCTTTGAGCAAAGTTTGAATTCCTCGGTCGTCGATCTTGCCGATGTCTTCGAAAACAAACATGAGTTTTCGAATCTCTTCGGCGAGCAAAGGATCTTTCTCTTCCAGTCGCGACATGATCGAAGTTTCGGTATTCTTATCCATGACGTTGAGCATCTCGGCCACCGGTTGAACTCCACCCAGTGCGGCTTGTTCGACAGTTGCCGTATTTGCCAACTGATTTTTTAAAACCTTGTCGATTTCTGAAATCAATTCTGGATCGACGTACTCGAGATTGGCCAAACGCAAGACCACTTCAGCTTGCAACGCTTCTGGTAAACGCTTAAGCACCTCGCCTTTTTTCTCGGGCTCTAGATGCGCAAGAATGACCGAGACCGTTTGCGGGTGTTCGTTCACTAAGAACGTGGCCAATGATTTCGCATCAACCATTTCGAGAGATTCGAGTGAACGAGATCCTCCGTGACCGATGTTCAAGCCACCCAGAATACTTCGTGCGCGCTCCTCACCAACCGCATCTACGATCGACTCTTTCGAAGAAATCATATCTGAAAAGATATAGTCATCGGCCTCGCTAAGCATCTCGTAATACTCTTCAAGAACACGTTTTGTGACGTGAACGGGAACGACTCGGTATTTGCCCATGACGTTGATGAGTTTTCGAATGTCCACGTCGTCCAAGCGTTTGAACAAACTGCCTACAGCATCCTTACCAAGGAAATTGATCAAGATCGCGGCCTTGTCGAAGCCTCGCAAACTCTCGTACTCAATGTGCTCTAGTTTAGCAACCTTGACAGCCACCGTCACTCCTACTCTTTTCTAACAAGCCACATACCAAAAGCATTGGCGGCTTTATCTTCATCTTTATTCATCAATCCTAAAATTCGATCTTTCAATAGCTCAGTCTCGGCTTTTTCAGGGTCGACAGACTCTTGTATCACTGGCAGTGCAGAAGACATCCCAGGCAGGGTGTTGTCGACGGCTTGCAGTTCTTCCAACTCCTCAATTGTACGAGGTAACATGTCTTCAACGCTGTCTTGGAAGCTATCCGAAATCCACTGCATAAAGGGCCGAACGACTACGAAAAAGAACAGGGCCAGAGTGAATCCCAGCAACGCCCACTTAAATAAAGCCTGTACAATTTTTTTGCGCTCAAGATTGGTCAACAGCTTTTCTGATTCCGAAAAGTCCTCAGGCTGAAAAGGAACATTTTCAATTTTGACAAAATCGCCGCGAGCCTGATTGAAGCCAATCGCACTCTTGATGAGATTTTCGTATTTTTGCAATTCTGCGGGATCGCGGGGCACCCATTTTGTTTCGGTGGTCCCATCTGCCTTCGTTGTTGTTTGCGTGACCCCATCAACCACCACCGCCACGCTAATCCGCTCTAAATTTCCGGCTTGTTCACGAATATTTCGAACTGTTTTGGGCACGTCATAATTTAATGTTTTTAATTCTTTTTTTACATCTTGGCGAAAGGCATTCTCCCCGCCCGCTTCGGCACCAGGAATGTTAGCACGTGACCCTGGCACGCCCGTTGGTGAAGTGCGACTGCCGTCCAATGACTCCTCTTCGGTCACCTGATTGCGTATAGCTGTTTTTTCAGCGTCCACTGTCTCCTCAACCGAGCTTATCACTCGGTGATTGATGGTGGCGTCCACTTTTGCGACAACCTTCGATTGTCCCACCAGCTTAGATATTATCTGTTCGATTCGAGTTTCTAAATCAGATTCAATTTTTTGTTTCAATTCAAGAATGTCGTTAGACCCGCCAGTAGATCCTTCAGATTGCCTCGTCAAAACTTTGCCTCGTTCGTCCAAAACCGTGACTCGTTCTGGATCGAGCCCTTCGACGGCGTTGGCAACGAGATAGCGAATGCCACGGACTTGGTCCATCGCCAAGTCTTTGCCTTGGTAAAGTTCCAAAACAACACTGGCAGAAGCTTTCGAAGATTCTTCCAAAAAATTCTTTTTGTTGGGAAGTGCCAGGATGACTTTCGACTGCTTTACAGCGGTGAGAGTATTGATGGCGCGCATGAGCTCACCCTGCAATGCACGCTGGTAATTGATCTTTTGGGCGTAAGAGTTAATTCCAAAATCTTGCTTATCAAAAAGCTCCAGTCCAATCGAGCCCATTTTTGTCGAGCCAATTTCGCTCATCAAAGCCATTTGGGTCGAGTGCAACAAATCACGAGAAACCGCGATCGTCTTGCCATCATCCCGAACTTGAAATTGAATGTTTTTTTCATTCAATTTATTAACGATGGTAGTCAGCTGATCGGTCGGGATATTCGTAAATAAGGGAGTATAGTCTTTGCCCGACAACATGATCGTCAGGATCACGAGAGTCACGGCGACAACACAGGATACAGCAATGATGGCAAGTTTTTTTGTCGGCCCCAGCGACTTAAAAAACTCACGAAACTGCAGTATGATTCCACCAAAGAGCTTATTCACTCGATCACTCCCCTAATTCCCGCGAACACTTCGTATCCCCACTTTAGAACCAAAATTCAGACCTGCATTCTCATGATTTCTTGATAAGCATCGATGATTTTATTTCTGACTTGGACCATCACACGCAACGCGATGTCGGCCTTTTCAGACGCCAACATAACATCGGCAACATTATCAGTTTTTCCAGTCGTCAACGCTTGCGTTTTTTGATCGGCAACTTGGTGAAGCTGATTCACTTGACCGATGGCTTCATTCAACGTGGTCGCAAAACTCTCGCCTGGTGCTGAGCTCGAAGAGGTTTCAGGCATTTTAAAAGCATTTTTTCCGACTCCCGAAATTCCCATCGAGTCGTTGCCCATTCCATTGATGGACATGCTTTGGCTGTCTAAACTTCCAATTTTCATCTGCTATGCTCCCCGCTTTACCAGTTTAACAAAGTCTTTAAATTTCGAAAGTCCTACCGACCTATTTCGAGGGCTGACATGGCCATATCTTTACTCGCCTGCATCGAAGAGACATTGGCTTCATAGGCTCTCGTCGCCATAATCATATTGGTCATTTCTTCCATCAAGTTTACATTCGGGTAGGCCACCCAGCCCTCTGGATTCGCGTCCGGATGATTGGGTTCATATTTCAACAGGGGAGCTTTGCGATCCGAAACCACATCAGTGACTTGCACACGATTCATTTCTCGACGAGGATCATTAGCACCAAATATTTCGCCAAAATTTTTTGCGTCCGGCATCGCCTCCAAGATCACTTCTTTTCGTCGATAGGGACCACCCTCCGGAGTTCGAGTGGTGTTCACATTTGAAATATTCGAAGAAATTGTGTTTAAACGCTCGCGTTGGGCGGCCATTCCACTTGCGGAAATTCGCATGCCCGTTAAAAAATCTCCCATTTCAATCCCCACTTTCTAGCTGACGAAAAATCTATCGACCTTCTGAAGCCGCGTATTTCAAAGCACCTAGTTTTTTGTTGATAAGATTCAGAGCCGCCTTATACATGATCGAGTTCTCGGCTTGCGAAGCCATTTCTTTTTCTAGATTCACGGTGTTTCCATCATTGCTAACATCACCATCTGGATCTTCGTAAATCTCAGGTGAAAATCCAGATAACGACGACTTTGCTCCCAGGTCCCCCGGGGCCACATCAATATGACGTTTGCCATCGAGGTCGAGAGCCCGGGCTAAATTGTCTTCGAAATCCAACTTACGGGCGTGAAATCCTGGAGTTTCGGCATTTGCAATATTCGCGCTAATGATTTTTTGACGGAGGTCTCGCATAGTCAGGGCCGACTCGAGAGCTTGCGTTGTTTTATCAATCATCATGGATTTGTCTCCTGCTGCGAAGCCATTGCGGGTATCCTTTTCAGATATCGTTTATAAGATTCTCGCCATTCTGAAGTTTGCATGCGATCGCTCGCCAGTTTCTGCCAAGAATTTGATGCCTGGCCTTTAAAACCACTCCAGACCGCTTCGGCCTTTTTCAAATCTCCGTTGTCCAAATATATAAGACCTAAGTCATACCTATATGATCCGAGGGCGCGCGTTTCCTCAAACTGCTCCAGCAAACCTTCGATGGCTACTTGCTTCACAGCTTTATCTTTTGCATCTGTCAAAAGAGAAATTTTTAACTTCAAGGCGCGAACCATAACCTCTTCATCAAAGCCTTTTTGAGAATCTTGCCAAAGGTTTTCGAGCCGCTGAATGGATGCCAACGCTTTTTCTTTCTCGTTGAGCGATTTCTCCATTTGAGCCAGCTCTAGATACAAAGGAGCCACATCAGCCGGCTTTGATTTCCACTCCTCGAGGACATCAGACAAATAAAGGGTTGCTCCCTTTTGATCTCCTTTTTTATCGAGCAATCGAGTCACCAAAAGTACACGTTCAATTTGTTCTTTAAAATCTAATTTCTCAGGCGCCTGAATATTTTTAATAGTTTCAAAGGCATCTTTGATTTTTTGAGTTTGAAACTGCGAAACCGCTAGTCGCAAAAGAACTTGGTCCTGCGAAGGCAACGACTGGGTCAGTTTGATGCGCTTTTCTTCCGGCGTGCCCTTTAAAGTCTGCATCGAATTGTAAAGAGCCTGATAATACTCTTTTGCTCGTTGGGGAACTCCAGCCAACTCAAAGGCCTGACCAACATAAAACTGAGTGTCCAATCGATTCGAAGTTTTCAACCAAGAATTCGCGTAATGAGATTCTTGTTCCAACGCTTTGATAAAATCGCCCGATTGGATGGATTGCTTGATTCCGAGATTGATATTTTTACTGATTCTTTGAGCTAGCATATTTTTGTCAGCTGTTGAAGGAAAGGCCTTCAGATAAGATGCCAACAATTCGATGGCTTTTGAAAACTCGCCCCGCTTTTGATATCCATCTGAAACCATGACATTGTAAAACTGCTGAATATTCTCTAGCTGACTTTCTTGGGTCATCGCCGAAAGTTCTTTTAAAACATTCTCGAGTTCAGCCTTTTTCATACCCTTCATTCTGCGGGTGAGAATCCTCAATCGAGCCACCAGGGTCGATGGAACCTCGCCAAATCGAAATGCAGTTTCTAAAAAAGCTCCCATGACTTTAGTTTCGTCAACTCCCAGAATTTCGAGAATTTCACCAACCCTTGTCAGCGCATAAACGCTATGGGGATGATTTGGATATTTTTTAAGATGGTCAATGTAGCTCAAAAGCGCCCCACGAAACTGCTTCGTCCGAAACAAACTTTCACCGTGGTTAAAGAGAGCATTGGGGAGTTTAGTGACGCTTTCGGGATTTTCAATGATGGCCTTTTTATAGTCTTCGGCCGCACGTGCGAAGTCACCTTGTGCAAAAAAGACATCACCCTTGCGAAATTTCGCTTCGGCCGCAATTTCGGGACTCGTTTTATCAAGCGTTAGATCCTCGTACAAACGATACGCTTCACCGAAACGATTGAGATTGGCTAGGCAATAGGCCATAGCCATTTGCGCAATCTGTTTCGATTCTTTCGAATAATTTTTTGCACTTTCAATGTGGCGGTGAAAATGTCGAACCGCCGACGGCATATTATTTCTTAATAAAAATAGCTGCCCTAAGAGCAGCGAAGTACGTTCGTTCAAAACAGAGGCAGGATATTTATCCAAAAGAGCACTGTACATATCAGTTACTTTTTGAAAATCGGTGTCACTCTTACTTTCCTGCCAAAAGCCAAGATATGTATCGGCCTCCATAAATGCCATAGGTTCGAGGTATTCGCTCTTGGGATATTTTTTTCGAAACCAAGCAAGTGTTTTCAAAAAAGACGCCAGACGTTTTCGCTCAAAGAGTTTGTAGACCAACCGAGCTTCTCGGTTCTCTTCGGTCAAAGCGGGTACGATATTGTAAATCGGTTTGTTTTTTTCCAAAGATTTATGAATCGCCAAATCAAAATCCAACCGCGGAAATTTCACGTAATAATTTTCTTGAGATAGGATAATTGCATCTTCGTTTATTTCGTGGTCACCCACCAAAAATCTGTCGTATTGAGGATCACCGCCATCAAACAAACCCAACGATGGCTTTGGGCCAGGTAAATCAGACGATGGCGCTGCGACCTGGGCGCCGGCGTCACTCAACGCTGGTCCACGATTTTTAGATTTTCCTTTGCCATCTGTCTTCGCAACCTCTTTAGCCACGGCAGCTTTTTCAGCAGGTGCGACCTTGGCTACTTGATCTTCCAAAACAGTTTTTATGTCGGGAGTGACGACCGGTTTGCTAGCTGTCTTTTTGGTGGAGGCCGTCATCCCTTCGGGATAAAAAAAATCAAGAACGTACCGGGATGGCATTTCGGTCTGGTAATCAAACGCTTCCACATTTTGATCTTTCAAATAAAACTGCAATATCGGAAAACCCTTTGCACTTTTCGCGACATAGACCACTTTATCGATGAGTGGCCCGGTAGTTCCCTTTAATTTGTTAACTTCGGTAGCCGAAAGCTCATCAACCCTTAGCTCAACTATTTTTTGTTTATTTACGTTTGCAGTTTCAAACTGGTAATTCCAATTTGTTTTTCCAGAAAATTCGAAATGAGTGGTGTCACCAAAAGACGACGTACTGAGCGTTACGTCCTGAGCTAAAACTGGGCTCGAGAAAAAGGTCACCCAACCGATCAACAGACCGGCAAAAACTTTCAAAGCTGAACTGACTTTCGTCCTGAAAATCATCCTGAACACACCTTTTTGTATTTAGAGTAGCGAATCCTGTGCCAGCCAGCCTTACGTCGGCAAGATCTGCCAATCCCCCTCGGCATAAGGAGAGATCTCGGACATTTTGACTGAGCTAAGGTTTTGAAAACGGCGAGGCCAGCCCGAAACCAACCGCTATTTTGAATTTTCAAAGTCAAAAAAAATAAAAGTCTTCTGACTGGCTTGCCATCGAATTGACGGTGCCCCACCCACGTCTGATCAATCCTTACTGACCCATGTTATATGCAAGCCTAAGAATCCGTGTGAAGCGATAACCTCGGTGAGATTGCCGATCCTCTCCCTACTGGCCCGTCTTAGAATCGCAATAAATCGATAGCCGCCAACTTCCTAGACAACCTAATTTAGCGAACGATGTTGTAAAAGCGGTCCGCATAAACCTGCGGGGCCTGGAAAGACACATTGGCTTCGTCTTTGATACAGCGATCTGCTGTGTAAAGAGGATAGCTATTCACGAAACTATCTTTAAACACGGGCAGTGCTTCCGTGGCCGCATCCACATCGACAACGTTGATCCATCGCAATCCCTTGCCAGGCACCAAGGCAGAAAAACTCACGCCATCCTGCTTGCGCAAATCCGTCGATGTCACCAAATAACGATCCACCGACTGTTGTTTGCAAATCATATCTCCTCGCTCTTCGCGTTCGGCGATTTCAGGATCCGTGCACTCGCGTCCCACCCGTGAAGCCGGATCAATGAAGCCGGTGGTGTATCGACCCAAAATTTCAAAGGCCTCACCAATTTTTGCCGCCTCTTGAGTCTCGGTGTCCGTCACTTCCTGATACAGCTTGCCTTCGTGTTTTACCGACAACCGTCGCTCATGAGCCTCACCTATGTAGTCCAAGGCTTCGTTTGTCAGCGGAGTGTCCAAACCTCTCAAACCCAATTGACATCGATCCAGCAGTGGGCGTAGGTCTTTGGAAATTTCCTGACTGGAGAGCTCTGTCACCTGAAGTTTTTGAAGAGGGTCCAAAGAAAAAATTCGAACTCGGTCCTTAGATTTATAACCGGCTACAAATGTATTTCCCCCAACTTTTTCAATTCTTGAAGTAAAGGGCAAATAGGGTTTCAAAAAGAATTCTCCATAACTGTTGAAACTGGGCAGGGTCTTCAACATGAACTTGCTTGGCTCAAATCCAAAGACATTTACGACATAATTCATGTTATAGCCTTCAGGATTTTTCGGAAAATTTTCACGGATCGGAAAAAACGAAAATTCTTCTTTAAATTTTCCAGAGTGAAAGTAGGTTTGATAATAATTGTGGCGAATCCTCAGGGCGCTGGAATTGTAACCGGAAACTTTCGCCTCTATCGCATCTGGCATTTTAACTAATTCGAAGACCGAAGGTTTTTCAGGGAGAATTTGCACTTTCTTTTCGTCAATCACAAACTTTCGGTGATAGCCAATCGGAGTTACGAGTTTAAATTCGTTCGTAAAATTAGACACCTTTTGCATGAAAAACTTTTCTTTTTGCTCTTGGCTAAAAAGGCCATCAATCCACTCGCCACCCTCACCTTCTCGGGCGTCAACGAAGGAATCATCTCCCACCGGGCGTTTCGCTTGGGCCAGTTCCGCCAAAGTGCGATTTAAAATATTCGAAAGATAAATCATGGCTGGATGCTCTTCCGCCGTCGGTCCTCGCCTTACATCCGTCAGAGCCGGTAGGTCCAAAAAGGGTGTGTGAACTGCATTGATTGGTGCATAGTTGTTACTCAGATGTGTTCTTCCGACAAAGTTTGGCATACCTGGAATTGGATTCTCAAGGTTGAAAAAGAAATCTGCCCGTGCTTCTGACGCCGCCACGACCAAATCCAACTCGAGGTCCGCTGGATTAAAAAGCATTTTCACGCCCATATTCGCGATGGTGTTATTCTTTGTTAAATCCCCGATATAGCCGGCGACGTTGAAGACCCGCAGCCTTTTCCCATACCGCGAGGTCCAAGCTCTTTTAAGGTCCCACATCTCTGGTGGAGGTCGATTGACCATCCAAGTCCGAATCAAAGATGTTGTCCGACCACCCGTAGCCAGGTTTTCAGTCTGCGTGACCGGAACCTTATCACGAATGTAATCCGTCAATGTTTTTTGACCTTTGCTCTCCAACGCGGATGCCATCGGCGATCCCCAAATCGGCGAACCAAACGTCACTAAATTCCGGACATTTTCTGGCGTTGCCATACTCTCATAAAACTTTGGATACAGACCGAGGTTTTCGTCTTCGATCTGTTTTGTCAAATCCGTTTTTTCCAAAATGTCGAGACCCTGAGCATGCGAACACCGATTGACTCCGCGAGAAGCCATCATCGTCCCCACAAAGCAGGAGTTGAGATAGTTCAGAGCCACCAACCCACCTTGGCTATGTCCCACGAGCGTATAAGATGTATCCAAACCCACCGTGTACTTTCGTGGAGCCTCGGGATGGGCCTTGTTATAAGCTAGATCCAACTTCTTTTGTTCAATCAAAAAACTGATGATTTGGGCTTTGACCACTCGTGCGAACTGGTAGGCCTGCAAATCGTGAGTGACAGCATTACCAACCGACGGATAACTCAATTCTCTCACACGCACGTTTTGTTTAGCGTACTTTTCTGCAATCAACTTTGGAAAATCGGCCCAGGCAGATCCGTTATCGCGATAGCCATGAATAAAGAAAACCACATGGGGCGGAGCTGAAATATCAGTTGGGTCAACCTGATCCGAAGCAATTTGGCGATCCGCGAGAAACGCTGATCCTTCTTTCGACGAAGATGAGCAACCCATCACCACCAAACAAAACGCAAACCCAATTAGGTTGAAGTTTAGCTTAGAACCTTTATGAAAATCTTTTGATTTCATGCCTGTCTCTTCCGTGAAACGATAAATTTTTCTGACCGATATTCGAAAGATATCGCAGAAATACAAATCTGGCGAGTGTATCCCTTGACAGTGGGTCACAAATTCAAGACTTAGGACCAGAGAAATAACTTGGAATGTATTAAGCCAAAAATTTATTCACCAAGCACTTTTCGAAAATACAAATCATTGCGAAAAAGCCCACTCGAATAGTACTGAACTGAGGCTCTTAGCCGCTGAACCAACTCTTCATTCATCGGCTCACCAGCGGCCATTGGAGTCACAGCATTTCCATTCGAAAAGTCCATTGTGTCAAAGGCCGACACTTTCGCTTCGCCAGATTGAGACACCAGTAAAAAACTCTGCGCCAATCGTAAAACCACAGATCGCGGTCCCGACCGAAAAACCGACCGACCCATTAAATAGCTCGGCTGCATATCAAATCCCAAAACATCCATGACACTCACGGGAATATCGATGTGTTGCACCGGGTGCTTGAGATCTAAATTGGGCACATCAAATCCCTGACTCCGATAAAAAAGAATTGGCACCCGAAAAGCATCTTGCTCATGCACAAGCGGATTCGCTAGCAAACTCGTGTGATCTCCAGTGATCACAAAAAGAGTGTTTTTGAACCACTCCTTCTCTCGATTTTTTTCAAAAAATTGCCGCAATGACCAGTCGGCATAACCGATGCTCTCGTGGATTGGCAGGGTTCCTTTCGCAAATTTTCCAATCATGGAACTTGGAATTTTATAGGGATTGTGCGACGTCAAAGAAAAAAAAGTCGCAAAAAAAGGCGTCTCTTGACGTTCCAACTCACTGGCCATGAATTTTAAAAAGGGCTCGTCAAAAATTCCCCAAGTGCCGTCATGATCCGTTTGTGGTCCAGGATACTCATTCGTCCCAAAATAGTGATCAATACCTACCTTCGCGGTGAACTGATCAAACAACATGGTCCCATTGTTGCCACCATGAAAATATCCAGTCCAATAGCCTCGGCGTCGCAGTTGATGAGCTAAGGTGTCAAAGTCGTTTTGTTGAAAGGGTGAGCCAATGATTGGCTCAGGATACAAAGCTGGAATTCCCGCAACAATCGAAGACAGGGCTTCAATGGATCTCCGGCCATTCGCAAAACTTTCAGTGAAATTCAAACTCTTCTGGCTCAATTCATCCAGAAACGGCGTATAGCTCGGCCCCTGTGCATTCGAAAGGCCCGTGTATTCTGAAGAAAGACTTTCGACAATCAAAATGACAACATTCATTGGCTGACTGGTAATCACATTCGACGGCAACACCGAAGCACCGGGCAAACTTTCATTCAAATAAGCCAAAACTTGGCGATCTTGGGTGAAATATCGATACTTAGGAACAAAATCTTGATCAAAACTTTTTAAGAATAAAAATGATGTCGGAGCCGCCATGTTATTCAAAAATGAAGATGAAAACTGAGAAGCGTGTGCCAAACCAATTGGCTTCGGTTGAAACCCGCCTCGCGCTCCCAAAAAAAATACGATCGTGGCTATCGTCCAAACCCCCGCCATTCGCCAACCCCACCACCTCGATGGCACTTGGCTTCGTGACTTGAGAATCCACCAGAGCAAACTCACCACAACCAAAATCGAAACATTCAGCAAAAAAAATGGCAGATAACTAAGAACAACCGAACCCGCCTTATCACTCATCTCGCGAAACAAAAACTCATCGCTGCGTGTGAGGCGACGACCAATAAAATTCACAAACTCAATATCAATCATGCCCAGAATCAAAGAGGCCAAAGCCAATCCACAAAAACTCACAAAACCAATCCAATTTAAAAACTTCAACCCTCTCGGCAGTGGAACCAACGCGAGCAAAAAAAACGGCGAGATCAAAAACGACAAACTCGAAAAATCTAAACGCCAACCCAAAAACCAAGCCTGCAAAAGATCAGAGAAGGAGTACTGCTGTGCTTGACGGAAATTCCATAAAACGAACTCGATCCGTAAAATCGACAATCCCCACAAAAAAACAACGCCGACCAAAAGTAAATTCCAGAGTTCACGATGATACGTCTGTGAATCCCACCATTGAAAGCGAGCTAGTCCGCTATTTTCACGCATGCCAAACATCCTGCCCTCCCTCCAAAAGACTGTCCAATCTTTTGACAATCGAAGCGCGCTGAAATGCCCTTGTCTCACTAACAAACGCTTAAATCTCATACACTCATCCACACCTGGCACCAGGCCTGCTTTAAGGGACGTTGTGGACAATCAGATCAAACTCATTTTTGCATGCTTACTCGCCGCCTTCTTCGGGCTATTTGTTTTCGTTGGCGGCAAAATGGGAGTGAAAAAAAATGGCATCCTCCAAGAAATCTCTTACGAGATGGCCCGCCCAAAATCTTTTTTGATGAGCCTCTTTGACCTCCAAGACCGCGAAATCGACCGACAGTACAAAGCCTACAACGCCGCTCCCATCGCCCCCCCCTCCGCGCCAGGTCTAACGACCGGAGCCGATGTAGAAATGGCTCCCGATGCAGCCACCGCTGACACTGAAGAGCAGCGCCGCACGCTGCGTGCAGCAACCGCACAAAAGAAAAATACATTTGAAATGAATGTGGTTGAAAGAGACGAAGAACACAATGGTGGCAACGACACGCCGACAGACAATTCGCCAACTCCCGAAGAAGGTGCACCTTACCACGACGAGAAAAAACTCGCAGACAAAGACAAACCTGATGAAACTCCGGCCGCCAAGCCCAAGCCTCCAAAGGTCGACGCCCCAGATTCGGCAGACCCCACGTTTGCCCAATGGCGCACACTCTTAAATGAACAACCCACGCTAGAAAACATGAAGAAATTCATGATTGCGTATCAAAACAAAAAAGTAACTTCCGAAGAGTATTACGCCATCACCGAAGAGCTGATGGAAGATCCACGAGTTGAAAAACAAGCCATGGCGGTTTACGGTCTGTCGGGATTCCCGGCCGGAAAAAGTTTTATTTTACTCGCGCACTATTCCGAGTCAGTAAACAGCGAAGGTCGAAAAGCTCAAGTCGACGCCATCCTCGATTCGTACTCAAACCTACAGCGTCTTCCAAATCTGAAAACAGTTTTGGTCTCGCAAGACCCGCTTGCCATCGGCAAAGCGTTGGCCGTTCTAGAACAGGGAATAGCCCAAGCTCAAAATCGAAGTCCCGCAGACACCACAGAGACAACTGACCAAAGGGCCTTTCGCGGCCGGAGCTTCTATCCAACGCTCCAGATTTTCAAAGGCTTCGTCGACCTTCTCGAACCCCTGTCAAAAGAGATGGATCAGCCCTACGTGCCACTCGCCGCCAAACTACTTAGCCAACTTCAAGATGAGAAGACCGCGGCACTCGCGCCCTCAGACGAACGCTGAGCTTGCCTCTGCGCCCAAGGAGCCATCGCCGCCACTGCCCGTTCAATCTGCCACTTTCTTTTTTCATCCTTCGGTGTTTTCAGTCGCTTCTTAGATCCCGCCTCGGGTCTCGAGGGCTCGGATTCAATATAAGGTGGAAATAGCGAAAAATTGATATTGGTTGGTTGAAAATGCTCCGCCTTGTGAGGATCCGTGATCGCATTCAGCAAAGATCCCAACGCCGATTCGCGCGGTGGTTTTTCAAACTCCAACCCCTGCGACTTTTGCACTAAAAATTTTGCCACCAACAAACCAATGGCACAGGATTCAAAATATCCTTCCACGCCGGTGATTTGCCCAGCAAAAAACAACTCCGAATCTTGAGGACATTGCAGAAATGGCGTCAACTTTGTCGGCGTGTGAATATAAAGATTGCGGTGAATGCTACCCAACTTTAAAAATTCTGCATTTTGCAAACCAGGAATCATTTTAAAAATCCGCTGCTGCTCGGGATAAGCCATCTTGGTCTGAAATCCCACCATATTATAAGCAGTGCCCTCTTGATTTTCCTGGCGCAATTGCACAACTGCATAAGCCCGCCGACCCGTGCGCGGATTGTCCAAGCCCACAGGCTTCAAAGGACCAAAACGCAAAGTCTGCGGTCCGCGCCGAACCATCTCTTCAATCGGCATACAGCCTTCGAAGTAAGGAGTTTGTTCAAACTCCTTCGACTCAATCTTTCGTGCACTTTCGATTTCAGAAATCAACTTTTGGTATTCCTCTTTATTCAACGGACAGTTGATATAGTCCGCCGTGCCCTTGTCATAGCGATCCGCCTTCCACGCAATTTCAAAATCAATTGAATCTGTGGCAATCACCGGGGCGATCGCATCAAAGAAATATAAAAAATCCTGACCAAATCGTTCCCGCAGTGACAGCGCCAAAGACTCATCTGTCAGAGGTCCCGTCGCAATGACCGCAGGCCGCGGAATCTGTTCCAAATTCGCCACCACTTCATCACGAACTTCTATCAACGGATGTTCTCGCACCCACTTCGTCAACAGCGCTCCAAAACGCTCACGATCTACACCCAAAGCTTGCCCCGCCGGCACTTGCGATTGATGGGCGGCTCGCAACACAAAACTCCCCAGCAAGGCGGCTTCGCTCTTCAGTTGTCCTGGCGCCGAGCTTTCGGCCTGACTACCAAACGAATTTGAGCACACCAATTCCGCAAAAAAATCGAGCTTCTGCGCCGGAGTTCGTCGCTGAGTCTTCATCTCCCACAACGTCACGGGCAATCCCGCCGTCGCCAACTGCAGCGCACACTCCACTCCCGCCAGACCCGCACCCACCACTTGGATCCGCGTCTGTTCCGCCTGCCCAATTCGTAGCGGTTGTACTGTTCGTTCCATCTTTGGCCTCCGATTTCAAAGTCATGCGGCGCGCATCCTAGGCGGCTTCTCGCTCTTCCACAAGCAAAGACCGTCCTGAGCAGTCGGTCAGGACTTGTACCCCCGCCGCAAATCCGAAACAGTGAGGGTTCATGGCACAATTTAAAAAATTTCCCCCCAAACGAGCTCCCATGGCCGAGCCCCAATCCGCGCTCGACGTCCTCCAGGCTCTCTTTGTGGGCGAGTCCTCAGCATTCGCTAATCAATTCAAACGGTGGAAACTCTGGGCCCAATGGTCTGACATCGTCGGCACTTCCATCGCCGCCGTCACCGAACCGCTCGCAATCTATGACTCAAAACTTTTAATTTGGGTTTCTAACGCCAGCTGGAATCATCATCTGAGTTATTTAAAAAAAGAAATTCTCGCTAAAATCAACCAAGAGTTGGGCGATGAAACCCTCAAAGAAGTTCAGTTCACTCTAACCAAACGGTCTACCGTCAGCAAGATCGGAAGAGCACACGTCTGAACTCCAGTCACGGCTACAGA
>CALCCV010000470.1 GCA_937900305.1 uncultured Pseudobdellovibrionaceae bacterium
GCCGTGACTGGAGTTCAGACGTGTGCTCTTCCGATCTCATTGGAAACATGCCAACCCGGCTGTCTTCATAAACTGGAATCATGAATTTTAACGGATGCACCAAGTGTGGAGCCATTCTAAAAAGATGGTGACGCTCCGACAAAGCTTCGAAGACCAAGTGAAATTCCAAATTTTCGAGATACCGAAGGCCACCGTGAATGAGTTTGCTCGATTTGGAGGATGTCCCTGACGCAAAATCATTGGTTTCAGCGAGCAAAACCTTTAACCCCCGTGAGGCGGCGTCGCGAGCGACTCCGGCACCCGTGATGCCGCCGCCGATGATGAGAAGATCAAAAATCTCGTCGGTGCAGTTTTTCAAAGCATCAGCGCGGGTAGATTTTGAAAACTCCTGAGGCACAAGCACCTTCCGGGTTTAGATATTTGTAAGGGAGAGCTAGGATTCCATTTTTGTCGAGCGAACTGAAAGGACGTTGGGCTTCCAAGTTTCGGCGCGAAATGCCGTCAGACAATTTTGAAGTGCCGAAGATTGAGGGAAAAAGACTTTTTGTAAATGCTTTTCACGCGCAAGTTTGTAAGCGAGTTCGCAGAGCTCATCACGAGATTTTAGGGTGCTGTAAGCCACGTGTTCAACCCACAGCGATTGTGTGTATCCATCAAAAAATAAAAGAGGCTGCGCAATGAAATAACCCACCAGCTCACCTTCGGGATGGCGATCTGACTTCGTGTCAGTGTCACGAGCTAAAAAACTCCAACCCATTTGCAAGTAGTGCTCAAGCGATTCGCGACGCCAACGCGCATTCCAGGACTTCAGCTGCCGCTCGGAATCGTCAGGAATTGACTCCATGAGTTTTTGATTTTCATAATCACAGATCTCTTCGATTTCGGAGGGTTCTACAACACGCAGATAAAGACTCATGAATTCAAGATCTCCTTGAATCTAGTCAAAGCATATTTCATAATAGCTGTCTATGAATTATCGAACGTTCGAATCTTCGCTGTGGACGAAAATTAATGAAGTGATCGCTCTTGCGAATGTCAGCGCTTCACCCAAATTTGCGGCGTTCGATGCCGATGGAACTTTGTGGGACACCGACATCGGAGAAAATTTTTTTGAGTTTCAGATCAAAAATCGTCTGGTGCCGTTGCCACCCAATCCCTGGGAGCACTACTTTGAACTGAAGAAAAAGGGTGGCGATCCCCGCGAAGCGTATTTGTGGCTGGCCCAAATCAATGAGGGGCGAAGGCTCGAAGAAGTTCAGAGCTGGGCGACGGAAGCCCTGTCTGCAATCTCGGAAATTCCTTACTTTCGAGAACAAAAAAAGTTGATTTCGCTTTTGCATGAAAATGATTTTCAAGTTTTTGTCGTGACGGCATCGGTGGCGTGGGCTGTCGAGCCTGCGGCTTCCCTCTTCAATATACCGCGAGAAAATGTGATCGGTGTGCGCACGAACGTCAGCGCTGGTCTCGTCACCACAGAGGCAGTTCAACCAATCACCTATCGTGAAGGCAAGGCCGAAGCGCTGCTCAAGGCCACGAAGGGGATGAGACCTTGGATTTGCAGTGGCAATTCGATTGGGGATATTGAGCTGCTGAAAACGGCACAAGGCCTGGCGTTGGCGGTGGGATCTGTCGGCAATGAATCACGACTCTATTCGAGCGAAAAGTTCTTGCGAGACTTCGTGCAGGAGCGCACGCAATCTGGCGATGAGCTTTGGGCTTATCACGCATTTGTTTCGGGCGCTCTATAACAAGTTTCGGTCATTGAAAGTGGCTTCGAAGTCAGTTAGAGCGACTGAACTCCAACGATGCTTTCGATATCTTTAATTTCTTTTGGAACGGCTGAGGTGAGGACTTCGCAACCAGTCTCTGTGATACGAATATCATCTTCGATACGCACGCCTATGCCGCGGAGCTCGGTGGGCGCCGCGGTGTCGTTCGCCGGAATATACAATCCAGGTTCAATTGTGAAGCACATGTTGGCTTCGATTGGGCGTTGCTTCCCACCAGTGATATACAGGCCAGCATCGTGAACGTCCATTCCCAACCAGTGACCAACTCCGTGCGGGTAGTAATTGCGATAGGCGTTGGTGGCAATGATGTCTTCCTTGCGCCCGACAAACAACCCTAGCTCCAGCATCAGATCGGTGAGGAGATCGCGTGCCATGTCGTGAAGGCTTCGAAATGGGATGCCAGGCTTTAAAGATTCAATGATGGTTTTTTGTACTTTTAAGACACCTTCGTAAACCCGTCTTTGAGGTTCAGTGAATCGACCATTCACCGGATAAGTGCGAGTGATATCTCCAGTGTAGTAGGAGTGCTCGGCGCCCGCATCAATCAACAGCAAGTCGCCATCTTTGCAGACCTGATCGTTGAATACGTAATGCAGAGTTGTGGCGTTATTACCAGTGGCCACGATGGAGTTATAGCCAACCCGGGCCGCCCCGCGAGAGTAAAATTGTTGAAATAAAATTCCTTCCAACTGCCTTTCGGTCACTCCGGGGCGAGTTGCGCGCATGGCGGCCATGTGAGCTTGAGCCGAAATTTCGCAAGCTTCACGCAACAAAGTGATTTCATATTCCGACTTAATCACCCTCAGTTCACCGATGATCGTATTGGCATCATAGATGGGAAGCAGGCCAAATCCTGTTCGCCCTTGAACTCGGACTTGATCTTGAAGCACATTTTTCACTAGATCATCAACAGCTGGATTTTTATAGAGGCGGTAGAAAAGCTTTTCCATTCCCACCAAAAGATTTGGTGCAATTTTTGGAAAGTCTTCGATCGGATAAGCTGCATCCACTTGGAAATGCTGAACGGTCAACTCGGGGCCGTAACGAAAGCCATCCCAAGTTTCTCGCTCGACGTCTCGGGGTCTCACAAAAAGAATGGTCTCCGGAGTTTGGCCAGGCCGAAATAACAAAATGGACCCAGGCTCTTCAAAACCCGTGAGGTAGACCATATTGCTGTCGGCGCGGTAGGTGTGTGAGGTATCGGCGTTGCGATCATACTCTGGCGTGCTTGCGACGATCAGCGCTGAGCCGACCATCTTGTCTCCAAGGCGGCGACGTCGGTCTTTAAAAATATTCATGGCGAATTGTGGTTTTCTCATAAATTCCATTTCTTCATCAGTTTTTCGAGTGATTTAGCGGCCTGTTCTTTGCCGCTGTTCATGATTTCGCGACGTTTGGCAAAATCAGTGACTGAGTACTGGGGCAAAGAAATTTCGACGACGGCATCGAGACCGGGCCATTTGCGCTCTTGAAAGGCGACGATTTCACTCCAAAGAAAGGAATCGGCACTGCCTTCCGCACCCACGAGACCTCGGCTGGAGTTGGCATTTTTCAACACGTTCACCAGCCAAACAGTGTTGGCGCCATTTTTTCGTAAAAAATCAATTGAGACAGAAAAGTCCAACGCCGCCGAAAAGTTTTGACGATAGGCCTTAAAGATCGGTGGTAAAGCCATGCAGTAGGGCAAGAACTGTTGCAAGGGACCACGGTTCATCACATAGGTTTGCACTTTTTGGAGATTGAAAGCGGGACATCCAAAGGGAAGTCGCAACTCCGAAGACTTTGTCGATCCAAAAATAGTTTTTAAAAAATTACCAAAGGCATCGATGCTTAGAGAGTTGCCGGAAGCGAAAAGGCCGCCACCTTTAGGGACAAAGTCAGAATCTTGAAGTTTAAACATCTGCCACTCGGCTTCGTTAGCGTAGCCTTTGTGGGCATAGAGGGCCGCCATTGGCGCACCCCACTCAATTCCGACAACACCAACGACCGGAATTTTATTGCGTTGAAGTTCATGAAAGACACCCAAATGGGCCCACGTCTTAGCTCCTCCGGGCCCGAGGATGATTCCAATTTTTGGAACTCTCGCTGGGGGTTGAGGGGGCGGCGGTGTCATCACGACATCTTCGGTCGACGGCACTCCTGGTTCGCTCGGAGGCATCGGAATTTCAGCTTGACCAGGAATTGGCGGAGTAGAGTTAGAAGAGGACGGAATTTCCTCACGTACGGCGGATCGTTGCTTCGTCTGACAACTCACGATCGCGGCGAAAGCAACCAGGACCAAAACGGAAACGCTACGAAATTTATTTTTTACGGGCGTGCATGAAGTGCTCTTGATTGCCATCTCTTCCCTCTAGATCAGACGCTTGAATGTCACAAACGTTGAGATCAAATTCAGACTCTAACTTATGCCGCAATTCGCGAAGGAGAGAAACCACTATTTTGGAGTCTTTAACGACGCCCTTTCGATTCAAATTTTCGGCGCCCACTTCGAACTGGGGTTTGACGAGGCACAGTAAATTCGCATTCGGACGAAGAAAAGGCAGGGTGGGCAACAGAGTTTTTAAAACACTCGTGAACGAGACATCCATTACCAGTAGGTCAAATCCACCCGGTGGAACGAGTTCTAGAAAGTCCTCCCGGGAGGCGAGATCTTTCACATGCAACTTTTCAAAGGCATAGAGATTGGGGTGGCGTCGCAGACTTGAGTGAAGCTGGTCGCTGCCGACATCAATGCCGACCACGATCTTCGCTTGGCCCTCTAATAAAACTTGAGAAAAACCGCCTGTCGATTGCCCGATGTCCAGGGCCGTGAGCCCTTCGGGATCAATCCCGAATAGCCTTAAGGCTCCCTTCAACTTAAGCGCTCCGCGTGAAACATAGTTGGAGAGGTCATTTTCGTGAACAAGCAAAATGGAATCAGCGAGAATCTCTTCGGAACTTTTGTGAATCGGTCGGAACTCGTTACCGATTCGAATCCGTACATACCCCTTTTCAATCAGCTCTTGAGCTTGATGGCGAGATCGAGCGAGTCCATTTACTACTAACAAAATGTCCGCTCTTTTTTTCATGAAATCTCAGCCATCGTCATATTAGTGTTGGCGATGAAAATTAAATTCAATGAGAGTTTTCAGGATTTGGGCCTTTGGCAAACTGTCGAGGCGCAACAGCAGAGACTGTGTGAGTTCGCGCAAGAGCGATGTCACTTCAGTGATACCTTTTAACTGGCAAAGATTTTTTGGACTGCCCTTGTCGGTCGCAAAGTCTAAAATATCATCATTCATTTGAAAGGCGAGGCCAAAGTCCGTTCCAAATTCAGAAAAAAACTTTTGTTCGTGGGGCACCAGACAGCTTTTGCTTTTGGCGATATGAAAGACGCCCTCCACGCACGCTCTAAAAAGGGCGCCGGTTTTGAGCTGGTGGAGATGAAAAATGGTTTCTTGCGAAACAGTCGGAGGCAGACGCAGATCAATGGCCTGACCACCCACCATTCCCCTGGCCCCAGCGGCGTCAATCAGAAGCTGAACCAGCGAGAGTGCTAAACCTGTCTGCGAGCCATAAGCCGCAATAATTTTTCCAAAACTTTCACTGAGAAGACTGTCGCCGGCTAGCAATGCGATGTCTTCACCATAAACTTTGTGATTGGTGGGTTGACCCCGACGAAGATCATCATTGTCCATTGCCGGCAGGTCATCATGGATGAGGGAGTAAGTGTGAAGCCATTCGATAGCTGTCGCCCAAGCCCAAACATTTTTCGCCTCTAGCTCCAACGCTTCGGCCCAAGCCAAACACAAAACTGGGCGTAATCGCTTGCCTCCAGTCAAAAGTGAATAGCGCATGGCCTCGCCCAAGTGCATCTGTTGGGGCGTGGGCAGGAGCGATTGAAAGTTCGCAAAATCGGCCAGCAAATAGCTTTCATACGGTTCTAATGCTGGAAAAAAAGGAAACGTCATTTCACTCGGCTTTAAAATCTTCGAGGCTTGGAGTTCCATCGCCGTTGGCTCCCATCAGAATTTTCACTTTGCCTTCGGCCTCGGTGAGTGACTTGTTGCAATCGCGAGAGAGTTTGACGCCCTCTTCAAATAGCTTCAAAGATTCATCTAAACTCAACTCGCCATTTTCCATTTTTTTGACGATGTCCTCGAGGCGGAGAAGATTTTTTTCAAAATCCAACATGATTGGGCTCCTTTGTGTTGAGTTGAGTGTCTTTAACGGTGGCGATGATTTCGCCGGATGCCAGTTTTACCTGGATGTCTTGACCCAGTTGAATATCCCGAGCCCGAGTTAACACTCGCCCATTTGGATCTGTGACAATCGAGTATCCACGCGCAACCACCTGCAAAGGACTGAGAGAATTCAAAAGTCCCACAGTCGAAGTGCACCGCAGCTGAGCGCGCTCGAGATGACTGGTCATCAGACTGCGAATGGCCGCGTGAGCTGCTTTTACAAATTGAGTTTTTAACTCAATTGTTCGACGAGGGTCGACAATTCGTTGGCGCAAAGTTTGTGTTTGGTGACGGCATCGGTCCAGTCTTACAGTGAGCGCGCGTTGCAGACGGTCCCTCAAATCATCGTTTCTCAAGAGCAAATCTTGCAATCGTCGTCGGGGGTCCTGCAAACCCTTTGTCACTAATTGCCATTGTCGTTGGCGCAACTGCAACCACCTCTGAGTCGAACGGTGGAGCAAATTTAAATTTTGCTTTAATCGCAAAACCAAATCTTGGGAGGATGTGCATACAAGTTCAGCTGCGGCCGAGGGTGTGGGAGCTCGCAAGTCGGCGACGAAATCACAAATTGTAAAATCAATTTCGTGGCCGACGGCCGAAATAACAGGGACCGGTGAGGCGACGATTGTGCGGGCCAAGTTTTCGTCGTTGAAGCACCACATGTCTTCAATCGAACCGCCGCCGCGACCAACAATAATCACATCCACCTTTGGTAAAGCCCAAGCCGTTCGTAGAGCTTTCGCGATTCCAGGTGCAGCAGCCTCTCCTTGAACAACAGCAGGAACAACAGTGACGTTCAAAAACGGCGCCCGGCGCTTTAGAATATTCAAAATGTCACGAATCGCGGCTCCGGTGGGAGAGGTGACGACAGCCACGTGCAAAGGAAGTGCAGGCAAAGCTCGCTTCCGCTCGGGAGCAAACAGTCCCTCCAGTCGCAATTTTTCTTTCAATTGTTCAAAGGCTTTTTGTAGAGCTCCCGCGCCGACGGGCTCCATGGATTCACAGATGATTTGATAAGTTCCACGTGGTTCATAGACGCTGATCCGACCGCGCACTAAAACCTCGAGTCCATCGTGAGGTTTAAATTTCAATCGGGAATTGAAACCCCGAAACATCACGGCCGAAATCTGTGAAGCGGCATCTTTTAAAGAAAAATAAAAATGGCCATTGCCATGACTCTTAAAATTTGAAAGTTCGCCTCGAACCCAAACGAGCGCGTATTCGCTTTCGAGTGTTTTTTTCACATGAGCATTTAAATCTGAAACCGACAACACCACGGGAGTAGCTGCTGCGACAGATTCCGAAGGGAGTTCTGGAACAGGATCTGGTGGTTGTGAAGTCAAGGACAATTGGGTGAATCCTGCCGACTCCGAGGGAGTGGCGGTGACACTTGGAGTGGAGCGAGATTTTGACGATCGTGTCTCATTTTGAAACATCATTGTCAGAAACTAATGAGGAACAGAAGAAAAAGCAATGCCTGAACTGCATCTTCCTACAGAAGAGTTCTATCAATTTGACCGACTGCCGCAGGAAGAGTAATCTAGATCTAGGTTCAAGGCGTAATTCTCATCGAAAATAAACCTTACAAGCACATTATTAGGGAGCTGTCCCTGACGATGGTGAGCAAGCTCAGCTCGTACTGAGAAGCCTAAAGTTGTCAAATGGCTACCGCCTTATGCAAAGAGGTTTATGTTTCAGAGTTGCCTTGGGCCCTTTTTTTCGTTCGGGTCCGAACCTAACTTTCCGCATTTAAAGCCTTTCGAAAACTTTCAATAAAATAGACTTTTATCAAGTCGAGATCTTCGACCAAACTTCATTCAATTTGCAATGAAATAGTCGCAAATTGTCTGGCAAATCCTCTTTTGAGATTCGCTCTCAAGGTCTTGAGGCCAGGACTGATTTTGCTGAAAAGTCATCATGCAAAGAGTGACGTGGGATCGCGTGATGGTGGTGGGACTTGTGGCTTGGATGAGCTGGGGTTGTAGCCCCAATTTTTCAAGTGGCAGTGACGATGCGCCATCGACGGCCACTGAACCGGCTTACTGTTCAACTGTACAAACTTATGCGAGCGGAACAACCGTAACGGGAACGGCTTTGTTTTATTTTCGTCCTCTCGAGTTCAACACGGCACAGACTCGGGCTCTAGGGCTAAGTGGAACTCCCCAGTCCCAAGGTATTCCGAGCGCCGAAATTATCGTCTACAACGCGGCTGGTGCGGTCGTCCAGTGCGGTGTCACTGCGACGAATGGGGCCATCTCTGTTGTCGTTCCTGGACCAGGCAATTATCGGTTGGCGGTTTTTTCGAGGTCTTACAACAACACTCTGCGCTCGAGCGTCTTGAATAACCCTACGGACAATTTACCTTATGGAATTGCGAAAGAGTTTGTCGTGGCTGCGGGCGAAACAACGACGAGTATTGGGACTTTAAGCGCTAAAGCTCGCCTGTCGGAGTCGTCGAGCCTAGAGGGTGGAGCTTTCAACATTCATTACAATTTATTTCGGGCCAACGAATTTATTCGCGCAAATGGTGGCAATGCGTCGTTCGTGGCTTCGAAGGTTCAGGTGTATTGGAAGCCGGGCTTTAATCCGCAATCCTACAACGGCGGCGGTCCCGGTGCCTCCTTCTATCGTTCGGGAGTCAAGCAGCTTTTTATTTTAGGTGGATCTGATGGGAACGTGTCGAGCGAGGACACCGATCACTTCGACGATTACATTATTCTTCACGAGTACGGCCATTTCCTAGAAGACATTCATGGTGGCTCTGATTCGCCGGGCGGTCGACATAACGGAAATGCGATATTGGATCCACGTTTGGCATGGAGTGAAGGGTTTGCGAATTTTTTTTCTGCGTCTGTGATTGCACATGACGATGCGACACATGCTGGGCTTTATGGAGACACCTATGGTTTTCTCACTGACGCGCAAGAGGCGGGCGGCCAGGGTGGTTTAATTTACTCATACAATCTGACCGACAATGGGTTGACGGCAATGTTTGATTCAACTCAAGGTGCGAGTCAGGCTGATAATCCCGCGAATGTCGGAGAGGGGCCTTTCCGAGAGCTTTCTGTTTCGCGAACTCTTTTCAAAGGCACTTACGGTGGATCCTGCGGCGCCAGTGCTGATTGTGGCACAGTGTTTTTTCCATTTTCGGCAATGTGGGGAAACTTTACTGACACAAATAAGTTTGGTTCAGCGAATGTGCACTTCAAAAATTTAGGACTCTTTGCTCAATTGCTTCTGCAGGACTATTCCGCGACGAACGCAACGGCCGCCACAAATTTTACAACTAAAACTTTGGATAATGAGCGGCAAAATGCGAATACAAAAGACTATGCGAACCCCGCCGTCATTCAGGCAGCGGCTTGCACTGCTAGCGTGACGATGCATCCTAAGTCCGAGCAACAGGGAGTTTCAAATCAGTTTTTTTCGAATGATTTTTATGACTTCACTCATGATGGATCCCAGACGCAAATTATCCTGGATTACACGCAAGGTGCAGCGCAGACCGCGGATCTGGATTTGATTTTGTGGCGCGAGGAATACACTTACTTCGAAGAAGCGACAGAAGTTCAAGGATACGCCAACACTCAGTATGTCGCCCGAAGCAAACGCCGATACGGCGTACTTGAAAATGGCCAGGAAGTGATTTCCCTCGTCGGAATCCCAGCGGGTCACTACATGCTCAATGTAAAAGCCAATGGTTATGCCGATGCACTGACAACGGCGGTGGTGACCTACACAATGAAAACGACCAATGGATCAACGGAGAAAAGCTTATGTCCTCAGTATTAGTCGCGTTGATCAAACGAAAATGGAAGCTCACACTCGGACTCACACTGTCGGCGGGGTTGGTTTTGAGCATCTGCGCAGAAAAATACTCGACGACTCAGGTCCCTCTTCGCGGTTTTGATATCGAAGCAAAGTTGAAGGGCAAAACCCTGGCTCCGGTCCAGGTAGCTATCGAAGAGGTGTCTCGCGAGGGATATTTTTGGACCACTGTTCATTTGCGAGGACATGTGCGCATCAATCGCAATGACTATCGAAACGCAAAGTTAAAATGGATTTTACCCGAAAACGTCAGTGCGACGTCTGGCGAGGTTGAGATGGATCTAGAGCCAGATAAAGGTTTTCAAATCAAAAGTTTTGATTTGATCGTAGAAGATCTCGCTGAGCTCGAACGACCTGAAGTTTCGCTGAAGGTTGAAACAGAAATTCGAGATCAGGTTTTTGGCAATGCGGCTTTTTACACATTCCACTACTCAGATACCTATGATTCGCGCATGAAAAGGCGCGCCCAACGACAGCGAGAAATTGCGACAGCAAAAGGCGAAAGTTTGCCTGCAGCCGCAAAAATGCAACGCTAGCAAAATACGCCCTCGGTTTTAAATCGGAAAAACTTCAATCTGGGGATTGAACTCGTCACGCAGAATTCCTTCGATCGCCATCAGCGTTCCCGTTGTGGATGAAGGACAGGTTCCACAGGCGCCTTCATAAAATACGTAGAGCTTGTTGTCTTCGTATTTTGTGATCGTGAGATCTCCGCCGTCACCTTGCAGGCCAGGTCTGACGGTGCGGTCTAATATTTCTTCAATCTTTCGTAGATCTTCTGGCAAATGATCTCGAGAGACTTTCTTCTGGGTTTCTTTGTTGAAATCTGGTTTGTGAAGGGGCAACCGAGTTTCAATCACCGAGCGCGCCTGCGCTTGGACGTCTTCGGGATCTTCATCAAATTGGTGGGTCAGCGTAATTACATTTTGAAACAGATGGACTTGCTTAACACCTCGAATTTGCATCAAGGATTCGATCAAAGGCAAGTGACTCACTGACTCGCCGGCTGTGAATCCAGCTTTGCCTTCGAGCAAAACGGGCCGATCGAGGATGAACTTCCACGCATTGGGGTTGGGAGTCGGTTGAATGCGAATATCAACGTACGGTGTTTGTGTTTCCAAAGAGTAACTCCTGAGCTTTCTCGAGCCCTTGTTGCAACTGAATTAGATCTTGCTCGTTGTTATAAATAGAGAGAGAAGCGCGCACCGTGGCGGGCACTCCAAGCGCCCTCATCAGCGGTTGGGTGCAATGATGACCGCAACGGACAGCAATTCCCTGCTGATCCAAAATAAAACCAACGTCCGAGGCATGTACGCCTTTGAAATTGAAAGAAACAATCGGAGCATGTGGAAGCTCCAGGGAACCATAAGTTTCAATGTTCTTAAATTCGGCAAGCAAAGAGATCAGTTTTTTCAAAAGTGTTTTCTCGTGCGCTTGGATATCGGTCAGAGGGATATTTTGAAAAAAATCGAGCGCCGCTCCCATGCCCAAAACACCTTCGACGTTTGGCGTACCAGGTTCAAACCGTTGCGGTGGTGGTAAGAACGTTGTTTTTTCTTCAGTGACCTCAGAAATTTGACTGCCGCCAAAAGTCGCCGGAGGCATTCGTGACAAAACTTCAGAGCGGCCATAAAGTACGCCAATTCCATAAGGAGCAAAAATCTTATGGCCAGAAAAGGCAAAAAAATCACAACCTAGGTTAGTTAGGTGAATTCGTTCGTTGGCCATTAGCTGAGCCCCATCCACCAGACTAAGTGCGCCGTACCTTTGGCAGAGTTCGATCATTTGACTGACGGGAGTAAAAATTCCCAGGGTATTTGAGCAGGCAGTGAAGGCGGCGATGCGAATTCGACCCGTTTTAAGATGTTTTTCGAAGTCCTCAAGATCAACTTGGCCACTGGCCGTGATCTTGGCAAAATGAACTTTTCCATTTCGCTGCATTGCTAAGTTGTGCCACGGAACAATATTTGAATGATGCTCTAATTGCGTGAGCAAAATCTCGTCACCAACTTTGAAAATCCCTTGAGCCAATGATTGCGCCACTAAATTGATGGAGTCCGTTGTTCCTTTGGTAAAGATCAATCCTGCAGAGGGAGCACCTAGGTACTCCGCAAATTTTTCGCGAACGGCTTCGTAATTCGCAGTCGCTCGATCACTCAAATAATGCGCCCCTCGGTGCACGTTGGCGGCCTCAAGACTGAGAAAGTGGTTCACCCGATCAATCACGGCTTGCGGTTTGAGGGCTGTTGCGGCGCTATCCAAATAACACAGAGGCTGCCCATAGACAGTTTGATTCAACGCGGGAAACTGCTCGCGAACAGACTTGAAATCAGTCACCGCGGACCCCCTTCACTTGCTGCAAAGTACGAGTGCAGCCGCGAACGGATGTGGCTTTGCAAAACTCCGACGGGAGCGGCCTCAAGTAAGTCCGCCAGAAATGCTTCTTTCAGTAATTTTTCGGCGGTTGGGCCAGAGAGACCGCGACTGCGAAGATAGAAAAGTTCTTCTGGATCTAAGAATCCGGTTGAAGCTCCGTGGCTGGCCTTAACATCATCTGCGTAGATTTCTAAAATTGGTCGCGCATTAAACTCCGACTTGTCATCGAGTTGAAGAAATTTGGCCAATTGTTCCGCTGCGGATTTTTGGGCTTGGTGTTGAATGCGGATCTTTCCAGTGAAGATGGTTTTGGCTCCATCATCCAAAATACCTTTGTACTTTTGTGTGGATCGCGTGTCGCCAGCAGAGTGAACGATATTTATAAAATGATCGCAATGGGCTTGATCCCGGCAATAAGACAAGCCTTGCAGATGGACATTCGCGCGTTCGCCTAAGAGCTCGGCGGAGACGTTATTGCGGAACCATCCTCCGCCTCCAAAAAATTGCCAAGCCTGCACAATCGCATCAGTCTGTAATTTCAAATGAGTTTGCGAAAACCACGAGTGGGATTTTTTACTGTCGCGGGTGTCCAACAGTTTGAGCTCTGCGTGTTCGGCTGCGTCGACGGTCAGCTGGCTCATTTGAAAGTGGTGTTCACCACTCACGCCATTGTGTTGAATCAACACGTCAGCTTTGGCACTCGGGCCAAGCTTCAAGTGCCAAACTACAGAGCACAACGAGGGTTTTTCGTTCGAATTTTCTGAAAAAACATGGATGACGATCGGCTTTGGCAAAACCAAATTTATTTCGAGCGTCGTCGTGAACCGTTGAAAAATATCACTCAAGGCTTGGAGGCCATCATAAGTCGATGTCGGTGAAGGACCTTTGTTTTCGGCGTCGACTGTTTTCACGGTGAGTCCGGCGTGCTTATCGGATTGACTAGATAAAAACACGTCGTTTACAAAAAATAAGTTGATGGCGTTTGGCCACTTTGCAGTGGCCGCGTGAGCTGCCCAGCCGCTAGTCAAAGTTTTTTCAATCTCCGTGTACGCAACAAAATCAGTCGCAGCGAGCGCTTTGGTACTGGTGTAGTGCCAATCTTCAAGGTGACGTTGGGGCAAACCATTGGATTTCAAAAACGCAAAAGCTTCGGCCTTCGTCGCAAGTGCGGCGGGAGAAAGTCCAAGATCTCGAGAAAATTCTTCTGCCAAAGTTAAGACATTCATAGTTAATTCTCCAACCAGTCATAACCCTCTTTTTCAAGACGGAGCGCTAGCTCCGGGCCACCCGAAGCGACGATTTGACCTTTGGCGAGGACATGAACAAAGTCTGGTTTGATATAATCTAGCAAACGCTGGTAGTGCGTGATGAGCAGCACAGCGTTCTCTTTAGACCGGAGACGATTTACGCCTTCGGCCACCACTTTGAGAGCGTCAATGTCCAATCCTGAGTCCGTTTCGTCTAAGATCGCGAGTCTGGGTGAAAGAACGGCCATTTGTAAAATTTCATTTTTCTTTTTTTCGCCACCTGAAAATCCGACATTCACTCCCCGATCTAAAAAATCGGGTTTCATTTGTAGCAAAGACAATTTCTTCTCAACGAATTCACGAAATTGGCCCTCTGACAAACCCTCGGCCCCTTGATGTTCGAGGACCGCATTGAACGCCATGTGCAAAAAGTGCAGATTTGTAACTCCAGGAATTTCCACGGGGTATTGATACGCTAAAAACAGGCCTTCCTTGGCTCTTTCATCGGGCGCCAGGGTCGCGAGATTTTTCATCTGAAGATTGATCTCAAACAAAATATCACCGGCGGTGATGTCATAGTCAGGATGGCCAGCCAGCACCTTTGACAGAGTGCTTTTTCCCGATCCATTGGGCCCCATAATCGCGTGGACTTCGCCGGCGTTAATCTTCAAGTTGAGACCTTTGAGAACTTCGTTTTCACCCACATTGGCGCGCAAATTTTTAACTTCTAGCAACATACTTTATTCTCTTTCCAACGGCGAACTTTAACCAACGCTGTTTTCTAATTTCATTTCGATCAACTTTACGGCTTCAACACTGAATTCAAGCGGAAGCTCTTTAAAAACTTCTTTGCAAAAACCATTTACGACGAGCGAAATGGATTGCTCACTACTGAGCCCGCGGGACTGCAAGTAAAACAGTTGCTCTTCAGATATTCTCGATGTCGTTGCTTCGTGCTCCACTTTCGCGGTTTTATTCTTGATTTCAAGGTAGGGATAAGTGTGTGCACTCGCATCGGAACCAACGAGCATCGAGTCGCATTGCGAATAATTTCTGGCGTTCGTTGCGGAAGGCATGATGCGAACTTGGCCTCGGTAAGCGTTGCTACTGTGCCCAGCCGAAATCCCTTTTGAGATGATTGTGGACTTCGTATTTTTGCCAAGGTGGATCATCTTTGTTCCGGTATCGGCTTGCATGTAATCATGGGTCAGTGCCACTGAATAAAAGGCACCTTCAGATTCGTCTCCGACTAAGAGGACCGAAGGATATTTCCAGGTGATGGCAGAGCCCGATTCCACTTGGGTCCACGAGATTTTCGACCGACGACCGGCGCACTTTCCACGTTTGGTGACGAAATTGTAAATTCCGCCGCGACCGTTTTTGTCACCGGTGTACCAGTTTTGAACCGTAGAATATTTAATTTCTGCATTTTCGAGTGCAATGAGTTCGACGACGGCAGCGTGGAGTTGGTTTTCGTCTCGCTGAGGGGCCGTGCAACCCTCAAGGTAATTTACGAAACTGCCCTCATCGGCAACGATCAGAGTTCGTTCGAATTGGCCAGTCTCTTTAGCGTTGATTCGAAAATATGTGGAAAGATCAATCGGGCACCTGACACCCTTTGGTATATAGACAAACGAGCCGTCGGTGAAAACCGCTGCGTTGAGGGCCGCATAGTAGTTGTCAGCAAAAGGAACAACGCTGGCAAAATATTTTTTCACCAGATCAGCGTGTTTGTGAAGGGCTTCCGAGATGGAGCAAAAAATCACTCCCACTTTTTCCAGAGTATCACTGTGAGTGGTAGCAATCGAAACCGAATCAAAAACGACATCCATTGCAACGCCCGAAATTCGTTTTTGCTCTTGAAGAGGAATTCCCAGTCGTTCGAAGGTTTTCAAGAGCTCGGGATCGAGTTCAGTCAGAGATTTCGGACCCTCTTTATTTTTTTTAGGTGCTGAGAAATAAGAGATCGCTTGAAAGTCGATTTTTGGGTAATGCACGTGGGCCCACTCGGGCTCCGTCATTGTTTGCCAGTGGCGAAAGGCTTTTAGTCGATATTCCAGCATCCAAGCGGGCTCTGATTTTTTTTCCGAAATCAGGCGGATGACATCTTCATTCAGACCTTTGGCGACTTGATCTGATTCGATGGTCGTTTCAAATCCGTACTTATATTCATAGTCTTGAGTTGATTTGTTGTTGTCAGCCATGCCGAGCCTCAACAGTCTGAGCTTCTTGATAAGAATTTGGTGAATTTAAGAGATCTGAAACTTTGATAGATTTAAAAAAATCTTCAAACCGATGATTGAGCTGTGTGAGCGGTTGAACAATGTTGCAAGACACTTGCAATTCACAACGATCTTCGCCGTGAGCGCATTTAACAAGAGCCGCTGGGCCTTCAATCATCTCCATGAGCTGAAAGAGGGAAAGGTGGGTCAGATCACCTATGAGCCGATAACCTCCGTGCACGCCCATCTCGGCGCGCAAAATCTGATGATGCGCCATGATTTGCATCACTCTGGCGGTCGCATCAAAGGGCGCTTTCAAGCTCTCGGCAATATCTTTGGCACTGGCCAAAGTGGAGGGGGCGGCAGACAGAGCGCTCGCATTTAACTCGGACGTGGGAGTTGGCGATGAAGACGGAAGATGGTTTTGATCCATCAGATACTTCAAAGCCATGAGGGCATATTCGACTTTGCGATTCAGGCGGTTCATAGTTCCTCGATTTTGGAGTTGCAAACTAAACGAAAGTCGCACCGTTCACAAGGAAATCCGTCTTATTTTAACCGACTTTTGCCATTTAAGTAAGCACTCTCTTTTCAAGAGTTTGCCGTTGGAGGCGCAGCTCGACCATGTTAGAGGCTGAAAGCATGAAATGGTTTTGGACGCTACTTGTCGGAAGTCTAGTCACGCTCACACTCATGTTCCTGCTAATGCAGCAATGGGGTCGTCTGCAAACGTATGAAGAGTTTGCTCATCCGTTTTTTACGGGGCTGCCCGATCCGGTAAATGCGACGATATTCACCGAAACGGCACCAAAAGACGCGTGGGCCAGTCGGGTCGCCTGGATCGATCTGCGGGCCAGCGCCGATGGAATCTTGTTTCACAGCGATGAATTGATCACCGCTGAAAAGGTGTCGGGCCTCATGGGTCAATGGCCCAACTATTTAGGTCCCAAGGCCTACCTTTATAAGTTTGCGGATCTAAAAAAGTTTTTCCCCGAGGCAAAAGCGTTCGCGGACATTTGCCGAGAAGTTAAACCCGAACGTTGGATTTTGAATAGATCGGAAGAGCGTCGTGTAGGGAAAGAGTG
>CALCCV010000471.1 GCA_937900305.1 uncultured Pseudobdellovibrionaceae bacterium
AGCCGTGACTGGAGTTCAGACGTGTGCTCTTCCGATCTCCTCAACCGGCTTGAGTCCGGCCGAAGCCATTTTTCCTGATTTGATGAGTCTCTCAACGTGCTGAGTGTTTTTCTTAGACCAAATACTTTTGGATCTTCTTGGAGTGAATCTTTGAAGCCAGGACTGCTCATCATACTTTTGTTTTTGACCGTCAATCCAGCCATAACAAAGAGCTTGATCTAGAGCTTCGGCGTAGGTGATCGACTCTCGTGCCGAGGCCTTTTTAAACAAGCGAATCCAAATGCCTTCGCTTCGAGCGTGGTTTTTGATAAACCACGCTCGGCAGTCCATCGATGATTTAAATCGCAAAATCTTCAAAAGATCTTTTTTCACAAAGGATCTCCAAAATTGGTGGACTCGGCGTTTTGATTGTCGAAGCCGAATCTATGACAATCAAAAAGGTTCTTTAAATCAAGTCAAATTTCACCTCCAGATCGTAAGAATCAGTTTCGCATCAAGCTTTCACTGTTCGAAGTTGGCTCATATTCATAAATTCGAATGACTGAGTGTAAGAGGAGGGGGGCATACGGTTGCTTTCAGCGGGCAGAAACTCCCGGTTTTGTTCGCGCACGGTCAACAAGCCGTGTCTCAATTGACTTGGCAAATCTAGTTAATCATCGCGAGTTCAGAAAATTCAAATGGGCTTTCCGAGTCATATCGAAGTGGTTTGAGTCATAATAGATTTCGGGTCCTTTGACCTTCAAAGATCGGGTTTAAACAAACCTCATCTGTTTCAATTCCTGGCAATAGAACTGGTCTGTATTTGGTATCGTTAAATTGTTTAAAGCGAATGGTTTTATTTTCACTCTGGTTTCCATCCACTAGTATAAATGAGATGTTTAATACCTTTGGTTCAGAGGATTGCGCGCCAGAAAGTGTTATTGAATACGGCGATCTAATTTCAATTTCGGAACTCATTTGATGCTTTTCTAAAATCCCCTGGGTAAGCTCGTGGTTCATTGCCCCCTTCAAATAGTAGCTACCGCTTTCAAAGGTAACTTCTTTGTCATCCATGAACATCTTCACATTTTTTAAAGGAAGCTTCACAGTCTGCCCAGGAGCAGGCACAACTTGAATCTCAATATGAGGTGCAAATTTTTGATCGTGGTGACTACTTGGAATGAAGGGAGCCAGAACCGGGCCCCAAAAAAGAGATTGCCTGTGTTCAGGGGCCTTAATCAAAATTTTTGCCCCTAAAGCAGTAGTGTAGGCGGCCCCGTCGGTCGAATTCCAAACCGTGCAAACGCGTTTCCATGAGTCGCCGGACTGAGACGTCTGATTCTCAAGAATGTAACTTGAGCGATATTCGAGCGTAGAGCAGCCTATAAAAGTCAGAAGAGAAAGACTTAAGAAAAACTTGTTCATATAGCCTCACTGAGGATAACGTAAATTTGAGGAAAACTAAGTCTTCCAGCGGGGTGAAGCAACTATTTTTAAAAGCGATTTATAGGATTTCACAACCTTGTCTTTACCAAAGCCTCTTCACAATGGTGGGAACGGCAAATGTAATAACCAATGAGTTGAGCCGTGCCGAACAAATTGCGCGATATCTAGACTGAATTTTCGCGCTAATTTTTTGAAGCGACCACTCCACCAAATTGTTCTCGAACCCTGGCTCTCATCAAGTTGCAAAACTTAATCTCAGTCTCCGACAGTAATTCCGAGCGCCGATTCGCTAGTATCACGTTGTATTTTTGATGAAAGCCCGAGAGGTGGACCTTCTTTAATCTCCTATTAGGTACAAACTCAGGGGCCAGGCAGCTTGCGCCGAGCGTCTCTGCAAGTTTCGTTGCGAGGCTCCAGCTCTCAGCTCGCATGAGATCCACAGAAATTTTTTGTTTTGTTAGATAGTTTCGGAGCACATTCACTTCAGGCCGATCCTCAGTGACAACCAACGTGTTCTCAAGCTTTCCGGATTTTGAAAATACACGGAATTTTCCTTTGGAAATCACGCTTGATTCAAAGCCCGGGGTGGCTTCCGAATCAACGAAAACAGCGACATTGATGCTCCCATTTTCTAAGAACCCTTTGAGCTGTGTTGATGATCCTACCTGGACGTGCAGTTTCACTGTGTGTTTTATCTTTTTCAGTGTGGTGATGAGATACTGATCGATGAGGCTCGAGGAGCAACCGACGTTCAATGTTGTATCCAGTTGTGAACCTAACAAAAGATTATCTTGAAAGTTCTGATAGGAAAGTTTGGCGCGGCGATAAAAATTTCGACCTTCATCTGTCAATTCCAAGCTGTTTTTCTGATGCTTAATTATTTCAATTCCTGCCCATTCTTCTAATCTCCTTATGGCCTGGCTGATAGCGGGGCGAGTCACCCGATTGATGCTTGCGGCTTCAGTGAAGCTTCCCGATTCAATTGTATCTATAAAGTATTTTAACGAGGCGAGGTTTAGATTTTCAATTTTCATAGTAATTATATATTACTTTTATCCAAATTATTAGTCACTTTTAATTTACACGAATATCGACTAAATAGTCACGCAAGAGGTGATTAATGAAAATAGTAATAACTTTAGCGTTTGCATTTATGATTCCAAACACTGTCTTTGCGGGAGGAACACGTACTGAAAAATGTAGCAGCGTGGCCAGTGAGGTAATTGCTCTGACAGGTGCTCGAATTCAAGAACGGCCGGAGCCCAAAGCTGGGGGATATAACGAATACTCAAATCCTTGGGAAGATATCTACTCCTCGGGACGCGCAAACTTTTGTTGCGTTTCCTATAATGCCGAACCTCCACCTTTCGGTGAGTGTTCCACCTATACAAGGGACATCTGCGTAGATATTAGAACTATGGAGATCGAGTCCGATACTCATGAGAATGGGGTTTGGTGTGGTTACTAAGGAATCTGAAAGGTAGAAATCAATAAAGTGCATTCATTTGAGTGTGTCTCAGCGGAGCCAAAAGCTAAGGAAGACTTGCTCGTCATCCATGATTTAAAATTTTCGAACGACCTGAAAGCTTTTTTCTCAACGACAAATCCAATCGAGTCGCTGAACTCACTCCTTGAAGAAGATATGCGCCGAGTAAAGCATTGGAAAAACTCAGAACATTTGGGCTGGCCACGTATTGTTTGGCTTCAG
>CALCCV010000472.1 GCA_937900305.1 uncultured Pseudobdellovibrionaceae bacterium
CATCTTACGAGCTTCTTCCACTGATTGTTCCATATCAACTTCCATGGAGAGTTGCTCCGGAGCCGTTGATTTCGCGTGATTTTCTTTAAAGGCCTTGGCTTTTGCAATCAACATGTCCCGATTTGAAGCCGCGGGATTGAATTCTCCCTCTTCTGCGCTTTCGCTCGCTGCTTCTGCGGGGCCGTCAGCATAATGAGAGTGAGAATCTGCGTGGGCCGGTGCCGCAGCTGGAGCTTGCGACACTTGCGGTGTAGCTGCGGGCGGCTGTGGCACTTGAGGCATCGTCGGATATGGCATAGAGCTCGCCGCAGGTGGGGCCATCACGTTCATATCAGAGCGAGGATTCACTTCGTGACGAACCTCTTGCGCCAATTGATTTAAGTGATTTTGCACTTGTGAAATCGGTGGAAGTTCAAGAGTCGGCATTGGTGCAGAACCCTGCGGAGCCACACCCGTCGGACTCAGGCTCGGCATCTGTGGCATTTGCGGCATCTGAGGCATTTGGGGAAGTGGTTGCATCTGCGGCATTTGCGCCATCTGTGGCATTTGCGGCACACTTTGCATTCCCGACATGCTGCCCATCGGAGGCATCGGCATTTGTGGCATATTGAACATCGTCATGCTCGGGTGCAAAAACTGCTGCATCTGTTGCATTGAATCCATAGAGACTTTTCGAGTTTCTTCCATCGCAAAACCAGTTGCGATGACGGTGACGCGAACCTCTTCACCCAGCGAATCATCGATGACCGCACCAAAAATAATTTCAGCCTCTTCATGTGCAGCTTCGGTGATGAGCATCGAAGCCTCGTTGACTTCATAAAGACTGAGACCTGGTCCACCCGTTACGTTGATAATAATTCCCGTAGCTCCGTCGATGCGAACATTTTCGAGCAGAGGTGATGAGATGGCCGCAGTTGCGGCTTCGACCGCCCGATTTTCACCTTTAGCGTAACCGGTGCCCATGATCGCAAGTCCCTTGCTCGCCATAACTGTTCGAATATCCGCGAAATCCAAGTTGATCAAACCTCGCTTGTTGATCAAATCGCTGATCCCTTTAACGGCTTGAAGCAGAACTTCATCGGCGCGCTTAAAAGACTCAAGCAGTGGTGTCTTTTCGGCAGCGATAGAAAGCAATTTTTGATTGGGAATGACGATGAGAGAATCAACGCTTTCACGCAATTCATTCAAACCGCCTTCGGCGTGTTTGCCTCGCTTTTTTCCTTCAAATACGAAGGGCTTGGTGACCACCCCAATGGTGAGGGCTCCAAGTTCACGAGCGATTTTTGCAACGATAGGTGCGCCGCCGGTGCCAGTACCACCACCCATGCCGGCCGTGACAAAGACCATGTCGGCGCCTTCAAGTTGCTCAACAATCTGATTGTAGGATTCGATCGCGGCTCTGCGGCCGATGTCGGGATTTGCCCCAGCCCCAAGGCCTTTTGTCAGATCCAATCCCAATTGAATTTTACGCGCGGCTTTGTTGGCATTGAGAGCTTGAATATCAGTGTTGGCGACGACGAATTCGACACCAGAAAGACCTGATTCGATCATGGTGGAAACAGCATTGCTACCTCCGCCTCCAACTCCGACTACTTTAATGTTTGCACCGATGCTGATATTCTCTTCCAACTCAAACATTCTGCCCCCAACAGTCAAAATTTCCGGGTTGAGAGTTCACGCGCACTCACCCGAAGACAACGCTTCCGCCTTAGAATAACTGGCCAAAGAAATCTTTCACACGTTTCGCGAATCCATCAAAACTTTGTGTCAGGACCACTTCACCCAGATTCATCTCCTGCAAGGTGTGCTTTCTTTCGTCGAAGCCGTAAAGAAGCAAACCAATCACTGTCGCAAACTCCCCGGTTCGCGCCAGTTCATTCAAGCCGCCGATTCCATGCGGAACTCCGCGCCGAACAGGAATGTCAAAAATAAATTCACCCATTTCAACTAAACCGACGAGTTGCGAGGAACCACCCGTTAGGATCACACCGCTACCCAACATAGGTAGCAAACCACTCAGGCGAATATCTGTGGCGATGAGATTCAGCGTCTCTTCGGCGCGCGCCTCTAAAACATCCGCCAATTCACGGCGGGCAATCACTCGAGATTTTCGACCACCAACACCATCGGCTTCAATCGTTTCAGTTTCTTCAACCAAACTGGCCATTGCACAGCCATACTTGCGTTTCAAATCTTCCGCCGCCGATTGAGGCGTTCTTAAACCAATCGCCACATCATGAGTGAAGTGCTGACCACCGACGGGCACTACGGAAGTGTACGCCACGCTGCCATTGACGAGATAAACGAGATTACAAGCTCCACCGCCCATGTCGGCAACACAGACACCCAGATGTTTTTCGTCGTCGCACAACACAGACCTCGCCGAAGCCAGCGGCTCCAGAACCAATCCAGCCACGCGAAGGCCCGCACGCTCAATGCATTTCAAAGTGTTTGAAACGGCCGTTGCTCCAGCCGTGACGATATGAACACTGGCTTCTAAGCGAACGCCACTCATCCCAATGGGATCCGTAATGCCATCTTGACCATCAACTTTGTATTCCCGAGGCAAAACGTGCAAAACTTTTCGGTCCGCAGGTACGGCGACAGCTTTCGCCGCTTCGATCACACGATCGATGTCCGACGATGTGACTTCGCGATTGCGAATAGCCACCATCCCTTTTGAATCAAAAGATTTAATGTGAACACCGGCAATGCCAATCCAAACATCTTCGATTTTATAGCCGGCCATTAGCTCAGCTTCATCGCGAGCTTTTTTGATGGCATCCGTCGTGGCTTCAATATTAACGACCACACCTTGCCGAATACCCACGTTGGGAGAAGTTCCGACTCCCGCTAACTTCAAACCTTCGGAAGCTGAGTTGGCGGTCGCGATGGCAATCGAGACTTTGGTCGAGCCAATATCAAGGGCTGCAAACACACGCTCGCGGGGTTTATGAATTGGATTTTTTGTTGCGCTCATGCCTAAGCTCTCATCCTGAGTTATTTCCTGAGTTATTCCTGAGTTATTCCTGAGTTATTCTAAACTTTTTCCTAAGTCTTTTTTCTCTAAGTGATTTCCCAAGCGACTTCCCTAAGTTTTTTTCTTTCAAGTGTTCTTTTAAGACTTACCTTTCAAGATTTATCTTTCAAGACTTAGCTCTTCGTCGAGTCTTCGTGACCCTACTTTGAGCCTAAGGGTCCTTACGCATCTTGACAACAACTTTCTTGGTGAGATTTGCTTCTATGACGCGCGCTTCAATTCCACTCGTGCGAAGATAATTCATCACCTGAGAAACCTTATGCGCTTTCTCGCCCCAACCTTCTTCACCCATGTAGATGATGTAAGGAGCTGCGATGATTCGAACCCAAAATCCTTTTGTCGAATCCAATCCAATTTCTGAAACTCGCTCTTGAGAAAACAATCCCTGCAGCGGAAGTTGACGATAGAGGCGCAAAGCTTTAAGTCGATTTTCACTTAAATCTTCAAAATCCTTTCCAACGAGAACCACGGTGTCAGGTAAAAAAAGCGAAGAGTTTTCAACTAAACTCCCGTCATCCAAAACCAACGCAAATCCCGGTCCTTTTTTTAAAACACCAGCGATTTCTTTCGGAGTGATTTCAACGTGAACTGCGTCCGGCCACGAACGCTGAATATAAAACTCTTTCACCAAAGGATTTTGCGAGAGCTCACCTGACAACTGATGAAGTGGCAAGCGCCAAACCGGGCTGCCCAGGTGAGTGCGCAGCTGAGTCTTGAGCGCGTCCATCTGCGGGCCCAGAAAATCCAAGCTGGCGCCAGTCGCTTCAATATTAATTTCATTTAAAATAAAAGCATCCTTCACCCGCAAGGCAATCAAAAGCAAAAAAGCAATGAACAGACCAAGGGTGAAGGCTTTTCGTTTCATTCAAGATTTATAGTAGGCGTTGTCTGGCACGAGATCAAGGTCGAGACCGCGCGCCTAGACTAGATCCTCGACATCGGTTTCACCGAGCTCCACATTTTCGGTGCCATCCAGCTTCTCATTCAATTCAGGTGTGGCTCGTTCAGCCATTTGCAACTTAGCGGTGCGAGCGGGAGTGTGCGTGCGACCAACAATCTTACGACCATGCTCTCCAGTTTCACTCTCTCGCCGCAACATTTTTTCGAGAACCTGAATCACGTCACCCACCCCTCGGTGAACATTTTCATTTTCTTTTTTGACCACTAAAGACGCTCGACGTGGCCGGTGCAAGATGCCTTCCACCAAAAATAGGTCGGTCTTGCCTTCGCGGGTGTGATGGGCTTGATCGATCTGAAAGGTCATTTTCACACCGTCCCCCCGATTTTCAAATCGCCGGCTAATGACTTTGATTTTTTCGGCAATGAATTGATTTAACGATTCGGATTGAGGCACGTGATGATACCTAGTTTCAAACATCATATGAACTCCTTTGTGGGTAAAAAGGAACGATCCGGCGGCAAAGTTCATCGTCGATGAAAATTGCTGCGGCATCTTCTAAATTGGCCCACCTGCGGCGGGAGTCAAACACCTCACAGCCGAGACGACCTGAATCTGTTAAGGTTCAAGAATTGCGCACCTCGCACTTGCCAGAAAACAGGTCCAGTGGTGCCAATGGATATTTGACACCAACTGCAATAGGGCATTATTTGAAAACTTGTGCACACCTTCAAAAATTTGCAAATTTCCAACTACGTAGCACCATTCTGGCTGAAGCAAGGTGATCTGAACACGATCGTGAGTGCTCTTTGGCCATTGCCGAAAATTCAGCTCGGAAACCAAGTCGATGTAACTTTTGCTGATGGCGAACGCACGACGGGCTTTGTGGTCGATCGCAAAAGCGAGTGGGTGGTTTTATTTTTACATGGCCTCGCGGGCAGCGCGGAATCATCCTTTGTCTTGTGGGGATTGAAAGCTGCTGAAAAAAAAGGGTGGTCGGCGGTTGCCATCAATCACCGAAATTGCGGAAGTGCTTTGGGACTGGCAACCAAACCCTACAATTCCGGAAAAGGCGAAGATGCCTCCGACTATGTACATTGGATCCGTCAAAATTTTCCGGGTCGAAAAATCTTAGCCGTGGGTTATTCTTTGGGTGCGTCGATGTTGCTCAATTTAATGACCCACCGATTCGGCACCGAACTTCCCGATGCCGCCGTGGCTGTGAACTCACCACTTAATTTGAGCGAAAGTGTGAGGCTACTGTGTCGAGGTTCGGGTCAGATTTACGGTCAACATTTTACAAACAGTCTGCGCAAACAAATCCAGGAGCTGATCGACTTAGGAAAGGTCCCCCCGCAACACTCGATCCCCAAAGGAGCCAACCTTCGCCACGTCGACGAAATTTTTACGGCGCCCCTCAGTGGCTTTCGATCGGCCGATCACTATTACGAAACAGCCAGCGTGGGTCAGCACCTTGATCGAATTGATCGCGAAACTTTATTCATCGGGTCTATGGATGATCCGTTTATACCTTACAGCTCTTTCATCCCAGAAATTCGAAAGCAAAAAGTGATAACATCCCATTTCTTTTCGCACGGTGGACACGTGGGTTATTGGACCGGCCGCTCGCCGTGGTTTTTAACTTTGCTTGAAGACGTGTTTGCTCATTTCAATTCGTAGTCGGTCAATTCAAAGAAATATCTTTCAGTGGGAAGTACAGCCAAGAAATTTTTAAAAATAGCAACGCCAGCCAGCTCTCCCTTCTGAACAAATTGCGAATTCAACTCGTGGGCAGGATTCGCGCGGCGTTGTTGAAATACCGCGGTCCCATCGCGGCCTCCCAAAACATTTAAAATCGAAAAAACAGTCCGAAACAAAGCCCCAGCTCTATCAATCACTTGAGAGCTGCAATTGAATTTTTCCGTAAATGCCGTATCAGAAACTTGCAGCGTTTCGCCACCCACGGGCGTCAGATCCAACAAAAATCGGCTAGGAAATCCACCCTGGCGATCCATCGCTTCACACTTGCGAAAGTCCATTTGAAAGGAATGATGAGTTTGCAACTCGCTCCACACTCCGTCCTGAAAATAAGAAGAGGAAAGAGATATTTTCACGCGGGGGCCCTGCCAACCCAGAACCGTGTAAATTTCGCGCGAATAGGGCTGAGAATGATCCGGCGAACGCAACCCATTTGAATCGACACTTTGGAAGTAAGTCCAGGTGTAATGAGTCCCCGCGCTCAACTGCGTTGCCTGAACGCGAGCGACCAAGGACTGTGCCCAGGAATATTCACTCGGCAAGAGTGACAACAACAACACAAAGATGAGCTTCTTTCGCTCACGATTTCGAATCAACATCGCATTTTTAAGTTAAAGCGCTGATCATTTCGCGCATGCGATGGCAGGCCTGATCAAAGCGCTCGGATTCAATCGCAAAACTGAGTCGCAAAAATCCTTCGGTGCCACATTCAATCCCTGGCACCGTCGCGACAAAATACTCATTCAACAGAACGTCGCCATAGTCAGAGCTCGTCGCCAAAACTCGACCCTTGTGGTTTTTCCCGAGGTGTTTAGAAATATCCACCCAAAAATAAAAAGCTCCGTCAGGTTCTGCGACCGAGAATCCAGGGATGTCGCGAAGAGACTTCAAACCAGCGTTTTTGCGCTCGACCAAAAGTTTACGAGTTTTTTCAATCAGCGCGGGCGTACCGGGAAGGCCCTTCGTCAACGCATACTGCGCGATGGACGACGCGGCTCCGGTGGCCTGACTTTGAAAATCGCCCATTGCTCGAATGATTCGCTCGGGACCGATTCCCCAACCAATTCGCCAGCCAGTCATTGAAAAGGATTTGCTTCCACCATTGATCAAAATGGTTCTCTCTCGCAAATCCGGAGCAACGTGCAAAATATGGGGCGCGACTTCGCCAGACGCAAAAACCAGTTGGTTATAAATGTCATCACTCAAAATCGCGATGCCTGGATGTTTTCGCAAAACTTCGGCAAGGTCCTGCAATTCACTCTTCGTGTACATCATGCCGGTGGGATTGCTTGGTGAACAAAATAAAAACGCTTTCGTTTTGGGAGTGATAGCCTTGGCCAAATCTGCCGCTAGCAATTTGTATTTTGTTTTCTCAGTCGTCGAGACGATAACGGGTTTGCCATCAGCCAGCTCGATCATCGTTGGATAGCTCACCCAATAAGGAGCCGACAAAATCACTTCGTCACCTGGATTCACCAATGTCTGAAGCGCTGTGAAAATGATAAACTTGGCGCCCGAACCCACTGTCACTTCTTTGTCAGAAAAGTTCACGCCGATGTCTCGCGTTGCCTTTTCTGCCAGAAGCCGACGAAGTTCGACGGTGCCATTTGCGGACGTGTACTTCGTCACACCTTTTTGAATTGCTTCTATTCCAGCCTCGCTCACCGGCGCAAGAGTGCCCCAGTCTGGCTCGCCGACGGTCAAGGATATGACATCATTTCCACGACTGGCGAGTTCCTTTGCTTTCGCAGTCAGAAACAAAGTGGGCGAGGCTTTCAATTGAGCAGTTCGACGAGAGAGCAGAGCTTCGGAAGACATGATGAATCCTACCTTTCACTGTAGATTATGTTCGAGGATTTATTTCTTTTGCTTATATTTTTCTTCAATGGCCTTCGCCACGGGTGTCGGTACAAAATTTGTGAGTGAACCGCCATTTTTTGCGATCTCTTTCACCCAGCGAGATGAAATGAAGCTGTGTTCAGGTTTTGAAAACATCAGCAGAGTTTCGATGTCAGGCGCTAAATTTTTATTCAGACCCGACATGGCCATCTCATATTCAAAATCAGCAACCGTCCGCAAACCTCGCGCTATCACCCGAGATCCCTGAGCACGCACGTAGTCCACCGTCAGCCCCTGCCAGCTATCAACGATGACATTTTGACGAGTGCCACATGATTCGCGAATCAGATTCTTTTTTTCTGCAATAGAAAAAAAAGAGGTTTTCTCTGAAGAGTCAGAGATTAAGACGATCACTTTGTCGAAAATCTGCGCCAACCGATCCACCAAATCAACATGACCGTTGGTGATGGGATCAAAACTGCCGGGAAAAACCACGATATTATTTTCACGAGAACTATTTTCACGAGAGTTTGGATTGGAAATTGGACCCGAATTTCGAAAAGCCTCATTTGCCATGCTCTTCAGTAACAGATTTTGCCTGGAAGAACGACAGAATTTTGTCACCGAACTCTCGTGCATCAATTCGAATTTGCTCGCCGTAAAGATCGTCAAGCCTCTCTGTGCTCGCCGACTCAATGGCCAAGACTGTCTCTGGATGCCACAGCCCACTGGCCGCATACGCAGTGAGTACGTCGTGCGCTATTTTTTGCGTGAAGGGAGGGTCGGCAAAAACAATATCAAACTTCTCAAAGTTTGGAGTTTGGCCAACTGTTTTCAAGTATTGAAAAACGTCCTTGCGAATCAACTGGTATTCATTTCGCTCAATTTTCAACTTCTGTAAATTCTCCTGCAAAATCTTGAGAGATACGGCGTGGCTTTCAACGAAGGTGACCACAGGAGCGCCACGCGAGAGGGCCTCGATTCCCAAATTGCCAGTGCCCGCAAAAAGATCTAGAACTTTTGCTTCACTCCAATCCCTCTGCAAGATGTTGTAAAGACTTTCTTTCACGCGGTCCGTGGTGGGACGAATGTGATCCGCCTTAAAGCTGACCAAGTGATGACCTTTAAATCTGCCCGAAATAACTCTCACTTCGCCGCCTCCACCCGTTTTTCAACGTTTTGCACGACGGCGAAAACATCGGCAAATGGTTTTTGCAAAAATGAGTACGGCATTTCGTGGCCAAACAAATCAACGACGACTGACTCGGGATACGCCGACATGATCATCACCTTATGGGCGGGTAACGCGCGTCCCTGCTTGTGCAACAGAGCCAATAACTCCGGAGCATTCAGGCCGTACAATTGAACATCCAGTAACACAAAATCAAATTCCTCGTGGGCCAAGATTTCGAGAGTTTCGGCGCCCGAGCTCGACCCTTTGACCTGATGCCCCCCGCGAGTGAAAGCCCGGACAAGAACCCTTAGCAAAATTTCTTCGTCTTCGACGACTAGCACTTTCATGCTTCGCACTCCTTCAAATCAATCTTCAAACCTGTCGCGGAAACTCCAGACAAAACTCGGTTCCTTGCCCTTCTTGGGAGGTGAAAAAAACATCTCCGCCAAATTCATTGACCACTTTTTTCACAAAATCGAGCCCAATGCCAGTTCCTTGTCCCTGTTTTTTTGTGGTGAAGAACGGTCGAAAAATCTGGGCTTGAATGTCTTTTGGAATACCGGGGCCGGTGTCACTGATTCGAACCATCACTTTCGCTTCACTGCACTCAGAGGCAATCGTCACTTCACCTGGATTTTTCATGGCCTGACAAGCGTTTTGAACTAAGTTAAAAATGACCTGCTGAAGTAAACTGGTCTCTGCAAAAACTTTAGCCTCGCCAGCATCGAGTTCAATCCTTGTGCGATGGGGCCGCAGAAGAGTTTTCATCAAAGGCATGGTGTTTTCGATGATCTCGTCAATTCGAACGGCCCGTTTATCTATGGATTTGCGAACTGCAAAATCCATCAAAGCTCGAATCACACGTTGAGAGCGCTCAACGGCACGCTGGATTTCATCCAAATCAGATCGCAATTCCGCCTTTTCGGGAGGTGTATCAGCCAAAATCAGCTGTACGAGTCCTAAAATCCCGGTGAGCGGATTGTTAATTTCGTGCCCTAAGCTTTCGGCTAAAACCCCGAGATCGGCCATCTTTTCGAGCTGCCAAACATCGGCAACGAGTGCCTTTTCTCGAGATAAATTTTGATAGTGGTTCAAATAAATGAGTTTTTTCTGATCAACATCCGGAATCACTTCGTAGGTCGAAACCTCGATCCAGTCCGTCGGATGGGAGATTTTTTTGTGATCGGTAACACCAAAGGACTCAACGAGTGGGCAACCCTCGCAAGGCTCGGCGCGGGAAAACAGAACTTTATGGCAGGGTTCACCGACGGCGAAATCTCGATTGCTCATGACAATTTTGAATTGGGAATCTATAAAAACCAATGGATCATGAAATGACTCGTACGTTTTTTTCCAGCGGCTGGCGAGACTTGACCAAATACTTTCAAGTCCAAAACGGACCCAAGAAAGTTTGGCATAGTCTATAAAGTCTGATTTGGCGTTCACAATTTTATCAAAACTTTCAGGACTCGACACCTCTAGCACCAAACAAGCTTCCCGCAATTCTTTTTGGTGACCATCGTCACGAAAACGGATTGGAAAAAAAAATCCCACGGGCCGAGACAAAAAACGTGACCACTCCGCGCGGTGCGACTCAAGGCCCACCTCCGAAAAACTTCCTAAGAAAGGGGTGATCTTCGATTGCCATTGTCCGTGATGATAGCTCATGTGCAAAATTTCTTGATCCCGGTCGACTTGCAACCAATGCAGTTCAACCAGATCTTTCACCGAAAAAAGCTCCCGGCGAAGTGTGTTCAAAACCGTTTCGAAAGATTCAGACGCCAGCAATTTTGAAAGAAAAACGGATTGTCGACGCTCTTTTTCAATCACGGATTTCAACTCATCATGCGAATGCATGATCGAAACTGTCTGCTCCTGCAATCGGTTTTGAAGTGAAGAAATAGTATTGGCAGAATCGGTAATCGATCGATCTTTTTGGCTGCGCACAACTCTTCGCAAATTTAAACTCAGTTGAAGCTCTTGCTTCATCTGGGTCCAAAAGCTACGCCCCGAAAAATCATCTTTGGGGGAAATCACCACACGTAGAAATAAATTCGCCAATTCAGGTAGCTGTTCAGCAAAGGATTCGTTGGCTCCTTTTTTCACTGTCTTTTTTTTAGTAGGTGGCTCTTCGACAAATATGCACAAACTGCAAGAGATCAGCCCCGCCCTCTCGCGCCACTGCGGAAGCCACTTTGCCAAGTCCTTCGCGAAAACCAAATGAAATGGGTGGGATGAAAAGTCCTCGCGGCCTTTTTGCGAAGTCAGCAACCGATGGGCCCAAGGCGGAGCCCACGCTTCAAATTTTGCAAAATCCGAATTGTTGCGATTCCAACAGATCAACTGCAAGGCCATAATTTAGCCTATAGCAAACCAGACGTTCCGCAATCTCTAAGACGCTGAACGATCTGATTTTTCTTCGAACTTATCCATCAACGTTCGCAATGTTTTGCGCCAATCTTCAAGGCAAGTTGGTAAGTCAAAATCCAGAACAATCGCAGCCACTTTTTCATCCTTGCCTTCAAGAGCCTTCAAAAGTTGTTCGATCGCCTTGTGAAGATTTTTTTCGCAAACCACCCATTCAGTCACCATGGACAGATATTGATCGCCAACCACCGTTTGCAAAGTCGCAAGGCTGTTGACCAAAAACAAGGAATTGTCAGCCAGCTCCTTGACGTCCCTCCAAATCGACCGAAGACCACCCTTGGTGATTTTTTGAGATAAATTCTCGCTAGCGGAAATGAGCTCTGGCAAAGCCGAGAGCCAGCCCTCGATCACCTGAAAGTGGATGATCTTTTTCGCCTCTGAAACATACTCGAGTGTAGTGACTTTCGACAACGGCATTTCGGCAAACTTCAGTTCGTCGGCTTCCGAAAACTCAAGGCCATTGACGATGAATTGGCAGACGACCTGACCCGTACCAATCAGGTCTTTCTCAATGTCAGAGAACACTCTGCGCAAAGGAGTTTCGCCCTGGTACACACCTAACAGCTCTTCACCGGTCACTTTGTATCTATCCATTTTTTTTCACCTGCTCCATTTCATCGGGAAGATGATAAATGTTCAAGAGTTTTGCGAATGCCTCTAACAAGCTGGTCAGAGCTTGTAAATACTGGACTTCAGGAGAGTGGGGAAGGCGCGTATTCTCGGTCAGAAACCAATTTACCAATCCCTTCAAAGGCGGAACAACTTCAGCCACGGCTTTCACCATCGTCGTCATGCGAACTACAAAATCAGGTGTCCAACTCAGACCCGTTCGTTGGGTCATCCGAATCTGTTCTTTTAGAAAATGAGTGAGCTCCAGAAGTTTTTCGGCGCCCAAGACAGTGCCCACATGTTCACAAACGGGAAAGGCTCCATCGAAATAAATGGCGTTCACAAGCTCCCAATCAAATCGATCTTGCGGAGTCTCTTGCAAGTCATAGCTGGGAACCTGATCCACGGCCAAAATCAACTCGCCCCGGGTGCAACCTTGACTGAAATCCCAGAGAATTTCAGCAAAATCTTCGCTGGCGGGAACATGATCTGGATGAAAAGGAAATACCGCAGATCCAGCAGCTCGTGGCCCCGTTTCCCAAAACTTCACTTCAGCCGCCGACAAGCAGAGGCTGGGCAAATTGGCCAACGTCGCGATGTGCATAGGCCCACTATCTGGTCCTAACAAAAACTTCGCCTTCTCAAACAAGGGAAACAAATCTTCCAGCGGAGTCAGTCCCACCAAGTTTTGCACTTGCGATGATTGAGCATGGTACTCGATTTCACGAGCCAAAAACTCCTCACCCTTTGCACCAATTAAAACCACCGGAAAAGGCCAACCCATCTCAATGAACTTTTTCAAAGCTCGACCCAAGAAAAGTGCGGGTGCTGTCTTGCCTAGATCGCTGGCCCCGACGTGCACGACGGCCGCCATTTCAGGGAGATTTTTTTTATCGCCATTCAACATGGGCGGTGCAAGATCCACTTTGGCTAAGTCGACATCAAAGAGAGCCGCGAAGAGGTCCACCAAATGGACACGATTTGTTTTTAACACTCCGACTTGAGCATGAAAGTAAGAACTTATTTCGTCTGGAAAATGAACGTTGTTATGAAAAATCGATCTCGTCCAGCCCCTGACCTGGGAACCGGCCCGTTCAATTTCGTGAGTCAAAAAACTCGACATCTCTGAAAACGAAGCGTTGATCACTAAGTCATAACATTCCACTGTCAGTGACTCGATGAATTGATCTACGATCTCTAGCGCCTTGGGAATGCCGTCAGCCAGTGTGATCAGTGGCTCAACAAAACCTCGAGTGGGAAATGGCACAACTCGATCAATCGCCTCGAGCCCCTTTAAAGCATCTTGAAATCGAGGGCGCACCAAAACATGAATTTCGGCGTCGGGATGCTTTCTCCGCAATGCCCGAATCGAAGGCCAGGTCATATAAATGTCACCCAATCGGGCGAGCTGCACGATCAAGATCTTTATTCCGTGATGTTTGTCCTGCAAAATCTACCTCGATTTTTCGGTAGACGGTAGCAACGAAGGAACCTGTTCTTTCAAAATTTCTGCCAATAGACGCACCCTCTGTGGGTCCGTCTCGGGCATCTGTCTTTTGCGCAAATCACTCTCAAGCTTTTCGAGCTGCTTCAAAGTGCCAATCAGCTTTTTCTCTAGCGCTGCGGACATCATTTCCTCCTGTTACATCCATTTTTGATAAGAACGCTCTTACGGCGAGATGTCCTCTGAGCAATCCATCACTCAGAGATTCAATTTCGGCCCAGTCATGGCCCTTTTCAATCTTTTCATTTAATTCTTGCCACCAAGGGGCAAAGAGCATGTTTGGCAGGTGCTTCAAAAAAGCTGCCGCATCGACAATCTGATAGGCAGCCGGACTGCCATCGAAGAGTGACACATTCTGCGCCAATAGATGCACATGCAAGAAGCCATGGTACTCAGCTTCCATTTCGCTCGCGAGTCGGACCAAATCAGATTCACTAAAACTGTAACAAATTTTCTTAAATTGCGGGCCGAGCGAGGAGACGAGATCCTGACCTTCAATTCGACAATGATAAAGCCACTTCTTGAACATGACATAGGCTTTCGATTGAATACCACCTTCAATCTGAAGCCCCAATGGCCCTTCCAAAACTTGGTGCAGCTGAGCATCCTCGCGATGATCCAAAATATTTTCTATCGCTCTGGCCAGAATCTCTGCACTGATGGACTGTGAGCAGAGGTGCTGGGGTTGAGAACAGACCTCACGATGACCGCAGGGTCTGCAGGGAGCCACACCCGAAATAACTTTTGCTCCACTGAGCCAGGCCGCCGTTCGATCGGGATCGCTACTTCCTAGAGAAATCTCCAGCAACGGTGTTCCGTGATGGCAAGCCAGATGTTTAATGGAGGTGTCCAAGGTCACGAGCGCCCGCGCCACTTGGACCTGCTGACTCGTTTCACGTAAACCCCCGACCCAAACTCGAGATGAAAAGTACCGCTGATTTTCTTCTGCATTTCTTTCGTCAGAAAGGACACGCAATTCGTATTTTGGCAATTTTTCAGCCAGATCATCCAATACTGAAACCATTCGCTGTTTTTCAATCGTCTTTTTAGAGTCTGCAGAATCCAGTTGAAACAGCACGACGGGCCTGCGGTTGGAAAAACTTAAATTGGGCAAGTTCGGCAACGAAATCTCAAGCGACTTGGCGAGCAATTCCAAATAGTGAAAATGAATGGGATACCGAGACGAGAAGTGCCGATTGAAAAAACGGATCCATGGATTATCTAAGCCAGCCATTTTCCCCGCATGGGTGCGAAGGCCTCGTTTGCGATCGGCCTTGATCAGCTCCATCAAGAATGCCGATTGCCGATTGTGTGTAAAATTATAAACCAGAGTCCAGCTCTCGGCATTTAACTGGCCGACAAAGTCTGTCAGCCGTTGATGCGAAAAAAGCAGTGGCGATCGCGGATCGTTGAGATGCGCTTGCATCTCAGTTTTTGGAAAAAAATGAACTTTCGTGGCTTCGGGAACGAGGCCCGCCACTTCGTTAAATTCGTCGTGGACCAAAAGATGAAGTTCGGCCGAAGGATAACGTTGCCGCAGGCCCTTCAGCAGCCAACGATGTTGAACAATGTCGCCCAATCTTAAAAGAGAAAGGCAAAGTATTTTCATTTAATCATCTCCATAATGCAGCGATGAACTAAATTAGAACTTGTGGAATTAAATTCAATGGCGCCGTCCACATCGTGGATGGTGGCGCGGGCCAGCCGTTCGGGATTCAAAATTTGCGAGTCCGACAACGAATGCCCCTCATGCAAAATATGCACCTTTAAAGATTCTTCGGATCGCAACGTGAGATGCAAAAAAAGCTCGGAAAAAAAAGCTAGCTGATGCGTCCAAGCCCGTCGAAATGGAAGACAGAGTCTGAGCGACTGCAGCATCTCCACAAACTTCGGGATCCTAAATAAATCTTCGGTGGTTCCCGCATCCAACAAGACGATTTCAAGGTTTTCATAGTTGCAGCGCTCTGCACATTCATGAACTAAGGCCTGTGATGTTTCAAAGACTCGCAAGGGCTTTGACCATCCCGCCTTCACCAAGGCCTCGATGTGATAGCCGCCCCCGACCCCAAGAATACAGGCCGATTGCGGAGAAAATCGCCGCAAAACGTCCTTCGCCCACTCGGCACCTTCTAACTCTGGTTCGAAAAAATCGACCAGTGGCCCGCTGTAAAAGTGGGGAACCTTTGTACCGTTGCCATTCAACTTGTAGTTGAACACTGTTGGCTCCAAAGGGCGTCGTAAATTTGACCCCACTCTTTGTTTTGAGTGTGAAACACAAGACTCTTCACGCTTTCTAAAAATGCCAACTGTGTATTTTTCTCTTCACACAAGCCTTGCACCAGCAACAGACTCATTTCTGAGTCGTCGTGAAAATCAGCTAAATACCTAACCAGAGTCCTATTGAGTTCAGATTTTTTAACAATGTTGCGGCCCCAGGCACAAAGCAGATGCACCGCTGTTCGATTCAATGGATTGATGTCCAATGCCATTTTGAGGTTGGCGACACCCAAATCATAGTCCCCAAATTTTAAGTGATTCATACCAATCCCGACCCAAGCTTTTTCACACTTACGGTCTAGAAGCAGGGCTTGTTCAAAGTGTTCAAGCGACTTGTGGTGATTTTCACGCTGAAACTCCATCGTCCCCAGCCGGACAAAAAGATCAGCGTCGCGGCGATTGAGGCGCAAGGCTTTGTGAAAGTACTCTTCGGCACCTTCAACGTCTTTCACGTGCAAAGAACACGTGCCAATCCGCTTAAAAATTTCGAAGGTGATCGCCGAATCTTCTCGCTGCAGAGACAAACTTTCGAGTAGGTAGGCCAGCGACGACTCGTGCTCTTTCATTCGATAGAGGCAAAATCCTAAAGCTACACACGCTTCGAAACTAAATGTCGCTTTGTAAAGAAACTCCCGAATTTTAACTTCTTCACTCAAAAGGCCCTCCTTCGCCAGCAGTCTGGCTAGGCACCACAGAATTTGAAAGTCATTGGCAAATCTGCTGGCGGCAAGTCGCAAGAGATTGATTCCAAGTCTGCGATCTTTGGGGTTGTCGAGTGTGCGTCCGCAGTTGAGATAAAATTCTCGCGTGTAGGATTTGCCCGACGGAATTTGCGATTCGATCAGCGGCGCATCTGCGCCGCCACTTTGATTTTGTGGCTCTGGTGAAAAGTACTCATTCATTTGCCGTTGCAACGACAGTTCGAGCGAGCCATTGGCGTGCTGGACGTCCATCTATCAATTCCTCCTTGAGATATGTGTGCGACACATCGAACTCAACGATAGTATTGAGTGCAATATCCGCAAAAATCTGACGCTTGGACTTCAAAGACTTTCCAGCAAAGTCAGTGCCAGAATTTGAAAGGAGATTGAAAACGCAGGAATTGAAGAGGACCAAAATTTCGCGGCGAAAGGAGGGCTCAAATGAAAACGGAATCGGTGGCCACAGCCAAAATCCGATTCCGTATCGCCAAACTCTTGTCGCGCTGTAGGTCGAGGTTAAAACGCCATGGTGTAACCGATGATGCCCATGATTCCAGACATCGTGGTGCCAAAATCAGAGTTCCCAATCTCAAGCTCTTGGCCTGATCCAGCTTGGGTAGCTCCTGTCAAAGATCCTGTCCCAGAACTCGAAATCACGTTGCGCGAAATGGGTAGATATCGAGCGGTGCCCTCGATCGTCATGCAATGAGTGTCTGTAAAACAAAAATCAACACCCAAACCAAACGCGGCTCCGAAGTTGCCACCACTGAATTTCACCGAATTCGGTCCATCGATGATTTCGCCATTCAGGTGCCCGTAACCAATGCCCGTTTGCAAAAACAAACCTAAAAAATTGTTTTCGAGTGGATACATTCGAAACATCGGAAAAAATGTGAACCCATTCAGGTTGTATTCACAGCTGCCATTGCAGCCCGACCCCGAGCTCGTTTGACGGAAGTAGGAAGGACGAAATAACATCGCAAACATCGTTCCCGAAAATCGAAATTGATATTGCGCATACAACTCGAGCGCCGAGCCCAATGATCCCGCTGAAATTCCGCCGTAATTGGCATTGTGCACGCTGCGCAGATTGTCCATGTCGGCCTGATTCGAATTCGTCAGGCCCACGCCCACTGAAACCGAGTTGTCACCTGTGATGCTCGCACCTTTACCAAAAGACGACGCGCTCAACAGACTCATCACACAAAACAGCAATCCTGAAAAAAATTTGGCTTTTATCATGAAAAACACTCCCCATCTGTAAACAGCTTAACGGAGTCGTCCCCCTTCTGCCAGATGCGACAGCAGATCACGGAATAAAGTCCTGCAGATTTGCCTAGACCCTCGTTCAGGTGAATGAGAGGATACCCGCAATGATGGAAAAAACTATTAAATCCGAAATCGCTTATCAGGGTCCATTTTTGAAGGTTCAACGCGATCTAGTCGAGTTGCCAGATTCAAAGACCTTCACTCGAGAATTCATTTTACATCCCGGTGCGGCCCTCACGATCTGCATCAATGAGAAAAAAGAATTTTTGGTTTCCAAACAATACCGACACGCCGTTGGCCGTGTTGTCTGGGAGTTTCCCGCCGGCAAACGCGATGGAACTGAAGACAGCCTTGCAACGGCACACCGAGAGCTGCGCGAAGAAACTGGTTTGATCGCTGAAGATATGGACAAAATTGGCCGTCTTCATCCGTGTGTGGGTTACGCGAATGAATTTATCGATGTCTTTCTGGTGACCAAATTTAAAATCGGCCCTGCCTCTCCCGATGTGGGCGAACAGATCGAATCAGAATGGATGAGCAAACAACGACTGGTTGGTCTCATCAATTCCGGAGAACTCACCGATGGCAAATCTCTGGCGGCCCTCACACTGTTGATGATGAGATAATCCACCCATTTTTAACACTGTGGGTTGACGTGATCTCCGCAGTTTGGCAAAAGAACGCCATGATGTGGCTCTGGCTCATGGCCTTTGGTATTTATTCGAACGCTTCAAACTTTCATGGTTACATCGATTCCCCGATCCTTCCGCACGCTGGTTTTTCGAGCGGAGTGTGGACTGGCATAGACAGGCACATTTTAGGGGACGAGCTTTTTCATCCCGCCCTGGCCGAGGTGTTGCCATCAAATTGGCTGAGTGAGCGAAAATTAGCGCGGGATCTCTTGGCTCAGCTGTTTGCTGAAGAGATGCGAAATTTTGAACCCACGGATCCTGCCATTCATCGCTCTTTTTCATTTCCTAGGTGGGGATTTTTTTATACGCCTGACGAGTATGGGATGGCGCTTTCGCAACTTTTGAAGAGTGTCGGATCCAAAGCGAATTATTCACAGAGCGAAACCGATGCGGCCCTCAAAAGCCTCTCCCGATTGGCCACCTTCCGTCCTGGGTTTCAACAGCAACTGCGATTGCGAATGAACGAGATCTTCTCTGCCAACCGTGACGGAAACCATGCGCTACTCGGCATCCCGCGCACGCTTTACAACTCTCTTTTTATGAATCACCTCTTGTCTGAATCCGCCGCTCTTTTGAAAGGTGAAATTCGTTCGTTCCCCGAAGGCTCCATGGCGCTGAAGCTCGCCTGGGAGCGGCTTCCAAAAAGAACCGGCTTGATACACTGGACCTCAACTGATGTGAGCGCCTTGCTTTCGCTGTGGGCCCAGCCCAATCCTGAGTGGAGCCTAACCAATGAATCGTCTGGCGATTCCAATTCATTTTACGTCCAAATTTCTGATCAAGAGATGTATGTGCTCAAAGGCATGCATTTGGCCGTTAAACTTTCGGATCGGTGGATTTGGACTTCCGCGTGGTGGGGTTCAAATGGTTTCGATTTTTCTCAAGACGCCGAAAGATCTCCTGAAAATCTACAAAAATTTTGTCACAGCTTTTCCCATGAACTGTCGCCCTGGATTCGCTCTCAAAGCGGCGATCGAGACACCTCAGAGTTGAATGGAATTCATCGGCTTTTGCTGAATCAGTTTCGGGGTCAGGGTTGGTGCTCAAATCCGTTTCTTGAAAAAGGGCCGGGCAATGCGCAAACCAGCTGCATCGGTTGCCACCAATACGCCGGAACCACGAGAACCAGTGAAGAGATTCTCAAACTCCCCGATCAAGGCCGTGCTTTTGAACAGAACTCAACGGATCACTTTCTCTGGTCGCTACGAAGCTCATCAGACAATTTTTTCTTAAGAACGAAAGCGATTCGCGACAGCTCCGACTAAAAAACTCCGTCTCTTTTCGAGACTAAACGTCGGCGTCGCGCCAGCAAACGGCCGATCCCGACTACTCCCTCGACACTCACCCATTCTCAAGACAATCCAGAGTTTCGTCGCACATCCGCCAACCACGTTGGAACATGTCGAATTTGAAACAAACTTTGGGTGATCTTGAGACAACTCAACGGCCCCTCCTCAACTTTCTCTGCGGTCCCTTGTTTGCACTAAAGCATTTTGAGTTTACAAAGCGCAGACCGGTTTTGCGCCTATCTAATTTTGTTTGAATCAGGAGGTTTTCGTGATTCGCCCACTTGCGGTTACTTTGATTTTTGCCCAGCTATTGTCGGGTCAATTGGCGTTGGGAGGTTCAAAAGAGTTCGAGGCCTTTGTTAGCAAAGCCCCTTGCATCGATGAACTCAAAGCTTCTACGTCGAAAGTTTTTTTCAATCAAACTTGGTATCCATTAATGATTTCAAGGCCGCGACAACCTTTGATTCCGGGTTTTGCTTTTCGCAACACGATCACTGGCAACGGCTACCAACTCTTTGCCGATCAAACAAGCACCACTCTTGTCGAATCGAAATTAAATGGTGATACCATTTCGGCGAACGTGTGGGACACCCGAAAATCATGTCGACTCCACAGTAGCGATTACAAATCAGCTCAATTTAAGGTGACGGCCCCGGCCCGCAGCAGAGGTATGGCCGTATTTAACGACAGCAATTTGAATGACCTGCTTAAATCCTCAAGCTGGGGAGTGATCTATGTTTGGTCGCCTTTTATGCCATTGTCGATTGAAGGCATTAAAGAGATCCGCCAAGCCATGACTGAAAAAGGAAAAGGAAAGCTGACAATTCTCGTGGACGGAAAAGCCAACATCAAAGCTGCCACCGACTTGGTTGAAAAAGGAATCGTAAATGCGGAGGACATTCGGCAAGTCGATTCGCCCGAACTTTTAGCTCGCGGAGTAGCTCTCCACTACCCATCAGCGTACATTTACAAATCAAGATTTCTTTCGAACCGCAGCTACATTGGCCATAAGTCGGCCACAGTGTATTCAAAATGGATTGATTCAGAAATAAAAGCATTGACGGTGTCTTTGGCTGCAATGAAGGAAGGGAAATGATCATGAGCAAATCAATCAATGCAATCAAATGCAACTGTCTTCGAAAAACTTTGACCGTGGCAATGAGTGTTGGTGCCTTAGCCGTCGCGATGACTCAAACAGCGCAAGCCAATGTCGACTGCAGCGAGAAAGCCGCTAGCAATGCTGAAGCCCATTTGATGCCCGGAGCGGGCTATTGGATGCAGAGTGTGGACATCAATCACATCACTTACACTAGCGTGGGCGGAATCTCTAGCTACCTGTTCAATTTAGAAACAGAAAAGCTCGAACCGATCACTCGAGGAATGGACGCATTTCCAATTCCTCCAGGTGACATCTATGTGCACCCAACTGGCGGAGGAGGTTACTCCTTTTATAAGATGGGTGATGGAGAAACCGCAAAGCCGATTTTCAACGACACCGATCACTTTGGAGTTTACCAAGCCGTGGGCCTGTTGCCCGCAACGAAAGGGCCCAAAGATCGAGTCGTTCGTGTTTCCGCAGGTTGGGGCGCCGGTATCTTTCAAGATTACCATATCACCACGTTAGAAGATGGAACCTACGATTTCAAAAGGCTGCACTCTCACCCCGTTCAGGTTTGCCGAAATCTCGATACTGGTGGACTCGATACACAGATTCCCGTTCTCTCACGAAATGGAGAACTGATCGCGGGTCGCGACACCAACGACCAGATGACAAAAATCTATAAAATTACCAACATCCATCAAGTCGATGCGGCCACCGACACCGAAGTCGCCGACTGTGAAGAGGTCCAAACGATACCAACCGAAACGAGTAAAATTTCATTTAGTTTTGACAATAAAAAAGTGATGTTCGTCATTGCGGACCCAATCACTGGCAAAGGCCGTCTGCTCGAGATGGATATTGAAACCGCAAAGTTAACCACACTCAGTATGCCCTCCGAAGATGTCATGTATATGACGTACCGGGCGGACTCGTCTCTCCGCAATGATGATCGACTTCTTTACAGCCGACGCACCGACGCGGTAGGAGTCGAATCAGAATTGATTTTGATAAAACCAAATTCCGTCGCGAAAGACGATGACGAATTGGCAAGACCGCTCGAGGCCCTCGGTCACCTTTGGGGCCGAGCCTGCGGTATGGATCTCGACACCGACGCCGCTCGCGCCGCCGGCAGCCGGGTGAATCAAAATCAGTGCGATGAACTTCTGAACGCAGCCAACTTTGCATCACTTCCCGCGGAATACAGTGATTTGCAAAAAGATCAGATTCAGACACTTTGCAAACTCAGCGAGCGCGCTCAGAAAAACTAAAGTCACGAATGGATTCGAACCTAGCTTTGAGGAGAATAGACCTATGAAAATTCGATGGATCAATACCACGGTATTTGCGGCTTCAACTTTAGTCGCGGTCAGCGGACTGGCGCAGACTGCGCCGCTCATCCCCTGCCCGGTCAATTCGTCAGGACCAAACCTCACAAAGTGGCAAAACGTTGCGGCGGAAAAAGCCGGCGAAGGAAACTATCTGCTTGTGCGAGAATCTATCGCGGCCTGCTTTCCGAAAGTGCCAAAATGTTTAGAGGCCGTCGACAGTTACGCCGAAGAAAAACTGACGGGCAAAGCTCCTTCGGGCGAACCTTCTCCATTGATGTTGAAATCGGAAACCGATTTGCCACCCGAGTTCTTAGTGAGAGACGCCAACAACAAAATCATTCCCGGTCAGGTGCAAATACCACCTGATATTTTTGAACTCGCGAAAACAAAAAATTGGAAAGTTCTGGATTACAAAACTCGCAGCACAGGGGGTTTTGATGGGTCGCCAAATTTGGTTTTGGTGGTCGTGCCCAATTATCCCAAAAGCAATCAGGACATTTATCTACAGATCAGCCCCGCCGCAGACGCCAATCACCCAGACAACGGCGCCGACCCGAAACCAGATCCGCGCAGCACCAAAGGACTCACGTTTTTAACCGTGATCACCGCCGACAAAACTCTCAATCCACCAGTAGGTCAGCTGAGACTCCTGATGGGCGAAAACGCCATTTACAATTGGAGCAACGACCTTCAAGCTCAGGACTGTGCCCGCTGCCACACGGTCCCATTGCGAGCGATCAGTCCGCGAGGTTATGACTTCGTAAATTGGGAAAAACCTATGGCGGCAGAGGACCAGCTGCTCACCAAAGAGATCAACACAATGATGCACATTCAAAATTTTTCGTGGGGTCGAGATTCTGAAGGAAAGGCTTTGGGAGCGGCTTCGCATCTGCAACCTTATGGATGGGCGCCCAAAGAATCGCCGACACGGGCCAAAGAGTATGTGAGCAAATGCTTTGACGAAAGGTTATTGACGTCCAACCTTCCCATAGAAGGCGAAAAAGTGCCGGTTCACACCTACCTCGGTTTTGGTGACTACACTGTCAAGACTGTCAAATCCAACGAAGCCGCACTCACAGATTGGGTAAAAATCAAAAACTCAATGAACTGCTATGGTTGTCACGATGGAAAAACCCGAGGCGTCCTTCATGATGATTTTAGTTTCGATGAGATCGAGTTCAAAGTTCTCATTGATCGTTCAATGCCACCGAATATAGAGTTGAGCACCGACGAACGCTTGGCTCTCATTCAATGTTTGAGGAAAGAACACAACGACAACGCTCTGCCTTGGCAAAAAAGCGGCCAGTGGATGAAAAAAGTGTCTTGCGGAATTTTTTAATCTGGCCGATGGCCTGACTTCTGCAATTCCTTCCCAAGGATGAAGTTAAAGGCCCTTTTTGACTCTTTTTGTAGTTCGCGGTTGGGAAAGTTATTTTCTATTCTTGTCGTATTGCTTCTCATCTTCCGAGCCGCCCTTCCCGAAATTCTAAAAGTGCAAATCAACAAACAGCTGACCGGAAAGTTTCTTGATGTCGGCGAGAGTATCCATGGCGTTCGCTCCTGATGTGGTGTTTAATATTTTGTGGTAGACTGTCACAAGAATTTGAACGCTGCATGAGGCTGCTTCAGGAAATCGGGCGGTACTTTTGGTCAAAGCCGTTGACCTCGTGCCGCGGTGGCTTCAAGAAGATGGGCAGGAGTTTATCGTGACGCAGAAAA